>JBAUGM010000470.1:0-4515 GCA_049679725.1 Tepidisphaeraceae bacterium | reverse complement strand
CCGGCCGCGCGGCGCGCGACGGTCGCGCCGCCGTTGCCCCAACCGATCCCTCCGCCGGCGCGAACTTCTTCAACAGGAAGTTCACCAGCAGGATCCCGAAGTGAACCATCATCCCCACCGCGCCGATCACGCACGCGATGTAGGGCAGCAGCCAGCCGGGGTTGTCGACGACCTGGAGGATCGTCGTCTCCCACGGGTGCTCGGGCGAGATCGGGATGAACCGCGCCTGGAAGAACGTCTCGCCGCGGTAGCGCAGCGGGCTGTTCATCTTGATCAGGATCTCGCGGTTGGTGCCGTACGCGGGATCGGTCAGCCGGATGCGGCTGGAGAAGTTCTTCGCGACTTCCGTGCCCAGGTACTTGTCGTGATCGAAGCGCAGCAGCTCGATCGCGTACGGCTTGTAGTAACGCTTGAAGCGAAGGGCGATGTCGTACGGTTTGCCGTCCACGACGACGCGCTGCGGCGTCGGCAGGTGCAGGGAGACGAGATACGTGCCGAGTTCCTGTGCGCCATTGCGGAGCGTGACGTAGGCGGAGGCCATGTCCACCTTCTCGGCCTCCTCGCCCGCGCCGCTGAACGGCGCCTTCGGCTCGATCGCGGCGCCCTGGCCGGTCCCCTTCGTCGCGCGGC
Source organism: Tepidisphaeraceae bacterium (assembly GCA_049679725.1). Classification (GTDB taxonomy): domain Bacteria; phylum Planctomycetota; class Phycisphaerae; order Tepidisphaerales; family Tepidisphaeraceae; genus DASYWJ01. Next base: position 3,885 of record JBAUGM010000470.1, on the reverse strand, counting down.
CGAGATGTTCCTCGTCGCCGTGCTTGTGGCCGGCCTCGACCACATCGGAGTTGCGATGGTACTCCTCGACCCTCACCTCGAACGGCAGCTTCGCATCCGCGACGGTCGCGCCGTCGCTCAGCTTCGCCTGCGGGATGACGACGACCTGGTCCTGCTTCGCATCCGATGGGTCGATGACCGCCAACTCCGCCTCACGCACGCTGTGCGAGTAGGCGGCGGTCGAGCCCTCGTCGATGAACATCTGGCTCTCGACCGCCCAGAGGCTCGTGAGCAACTCCCCAAGCAACAGCGCGAGCAACCCGAGGTGGATCAGGATGATCCCCGTGCGCTTCTTGTGCAGGATCGCCACGCCGGCGACGAAGATCGTCGTGAGCAGCGCCAGCACGACCCAGAACCCGATGCGGAACTCCTCCGGCCAATACCAAGGCAACAGCGCAGCGCCGACGAGCGGCGGGATGAGAAGCAGGTCCTGCCATTTTCCTTTGAAGCGAATCGAGTGAGCCGAGATCAGGTTGATCAGCAGCAGCGCGATGAGCGTGTACCCGCCGATCATCGGGATGCCGCCGGGGAACGGCCGCTCGCCGGGCGCGGGGCGCGGGAGGAAAAGCTGGAAATCGATCCGCGTGAAGAAGCTGTGGAAGTAGCGCGACTGCACCTGCCAGATGCCGGTGTCAATCTGCGCCCACGTGCCGGCGAAGATCAGGAGCATGCTGAGGCACAGCAGCGTAACGGTCAGCTTCAGCGAAGCGAGGGGGGCGAGGATGGGTTTCAACTTCGAGGTCATATGGATCGTCAACGTTCGATGCTCGATGAACTATCTCCCTCTCCCACGTACTCGGGGGAGAGGGAAGGGGAGAGGGGCGAGCGGCGCAACTTGTGAGAGAACGGTTCGATTGTCGAGCCGAGACGCGTCGTGACACCGAACGGTTCACCGACATCGATCGTCGCTCGCCCCTCTCCCCCGCCCTCTCCCCGGCGTACCGGGGCGAGGGAGGACGGTGTGCGACGCGCACGAATCTCCTGGCTCACGGCGCGCTCCCTGCCGGTTGCGTCGACGGCTTTGACGCTGGCGCCACAACACCCGCGAATCGCACATCCGCCAGCAGCTTCTCGAACGCCGGTTGCTGCGCCTTCACAAGTTCCGCCGGCCCAAGGAATCGGAAGAACCAGAAGTTCCCACCCTGCGCCGTCATCGCGACGATCTGGCGCTTGGCGGGCTGACCGTCCTTCGACGACCCTTCCATCTCGAACGCCGCGCCGGGCGTGCCCGCCACCGTCATGTCACGCGGGACGTGGGCGGCCGCATCGGTCGTGGGCTCCAGGCCCACCTGCCCGCGCCAGCGGTTGATGTTGTCGAGCAGCGGGCCGACACCGTTCGTCGGGAAGCGCGAAACGATCACTTCGCCCTTCTTGCCATCGGCTTCGACGATCAGCGTGTGGGCGCGCATCTGGCGCGGCGTCTTGTCCTCCACCCAGCCGGCGGGAAGGTTGTGAAAGTCGAGCCGCTCCGCAACCGGCTCGGCCGGGCCGTGATTGTGACCGGCGTGAGCGTCACCCGAGTGGTCGTGGCCGTCGCCCTCGTGGTGTCCCTCGCCCGGCTTGGCGGCCATCGCGAGGTCCGCGTGCGCGGGCTGGGGATCAGTGCCGGCGTCGCCCTTGAACTTCAGCGAGCGGACGAAGCCGTCGAAGTTCGACTTCTGGTTCGCCACAACGTCCGGCGGGCCTCTGAGCGTGAAGAACCACGTCAGCGTGCCGTGCGGGACGATGGCCGAGACGATCCGCTCCGGCTGGCCGGTCTTCTGATTCGTGCCGGCAAGGTCCGCGACGTCGGCGTGAGCGCCGTCAACGTCCACGTGCGACACCATCTTCTCCACCGCATCCGGCGCCGAGGGGTTCAACCCGAGTTGGCCCTCCCAACGGTTCACATTCGGCGCCAGCGCGTTCGACTCGCGCGGCAGCGGCATGACCGAGAGCACCGCATCCGAGTGCTCCGGGTCCACCGCGAATGCGGCAAACTGCATCTGCTGCGCCCGCGTCTCCTGCCAACCCGCCGGGACCACCCACTCCACCGGCTTGGCTTGGGGCGGCTCCTTTGGGGCAGTGTACGCATGAACGTCATCGCTTCGCTCGCACCCGAGGAGCGGAAGGGTCGCGAGGAAGAGCGAGACGAAGAGCACAAGTCGTGAAGAAAGCACGCTGTAGATCCGTTGTGGAGGCTCAAAACCGTCGTAACGAGCACTGCATCTTAGGGAAGACGCCACTCTCTAACCAGCACGGAAGCGAAAGTGACGCGCCCGCTTCGCACCGCCTGGCGAGCCTCGCTTCAGCGGGCGGGTGACACTCGTGCGAACAAAAACAGAATTCCGAAAATCCATTTGACGTCCGGCCTTTGTTAGGGAATAATGATCCCTAACAGAACCCAATCGAAAGGCACGGATGTTCACGATTCGGCAAATCGAACGGCAGTGGAGTTCCAAGGCATACCGACGGCTCGCGGTGGACCTGCTCGCAGGCCGGCCCGAGGCGTCAATCCGCCTGGAAAACGAGTTCGGCCGATCGGTCCCGGCGGCGGCGCTGGCGCTGGTCCGCATGGACGAGCTGGCCCAGTCCCACCATCCGTTGTACCGCACCCTGCTGAGCGTGTTGATCGTCGCGCAGGAGGCCGACGGCGGATGGGGAGACGTGCTGACGACCGCGCTGTGCGTGCGCGCGCTGACCTGCGGCGACGGGCAAGGGGTGGCCGTCGAAGGTGGTCTGGCGTACCTCGCACAGTTGCAGAAGGCGGAAGGCGTCTGGCCGAAGGTCCCGCTGCGCCGTATGCCGGCGGACGGGTTCGTGTCGGCGTTCGTGTTGTTCGAGCTGGGCGACACTGAGCCCTTCCGCGATGCCGTGCGCTTCGCGGACGCCCTCGACTGGTTCGCCGACAACCTCGCGGCGCTCGACCCGGACACCCGCCGGCTCTGGGATCGAGCCGGCGCCAAGTGTCGTCCCCGCCGCGCGCGAACCGCGGAGGCGGCGGGGTTGTGGTCGTAGACGCCAGCGCCCGCGATTACACCAGCGCGCCTTTTGGTGTAGCCGACGAGCTTGCTCGCGGTGAAAACCCTTGACACGGCAAGCAAGCTCGCCGTGTCAGGGTTCTCACCGCGAGGCAGCATGGATGCGACGTCTTCTTAAATGAAGAAGCCCCGGCCTTAAGGCCGGGGCATTGGATCGCGGAAAGAATCGCTTGGCTCGACCGATCGCGTCCTGCGCAGGTCGCATCCTACTTCCCTCAGCGGTCGTCGAGGTCACGACGTCGTGCGACGAGGTCACGACGCGTGCGACGAGGGACGCGACGGGCGCCTTATCGCGCCGTCGTCGCCTCCGTCGACTGCGTGGGCGGCTCGGGGAGCTTGAGGATCATGCCGGCCTTGAGGCGCGCCATGTCGTCGCCGATCGCGGCCTTGTTCGCCTCGTAGAGCTTCTCGACGCGGTCCGCCTTGCCGTAGAGCTTTTCGGAGATGCGGTAGAGGCTGTCGCTCGGCTGAACCTTGTACTGCGTGCGCGGGTCGATCTTCTGCTCGGCGACGGCAACCGCGGGAGACGCCGCCGGCTTGACCTCGTCGGCCAGCGGGAGCGTGATCGTCATGCCCGGCTTGAGGCGGGTCGAGTCGAGCGACGGGTTGGCCCGCTGAATGTGCGGGTAGAAGTTCGGGCTGCCGTACGCGGCGGCGGCAATGGAGGAGAAGGTTTCGCCGGCCTTCACCACGTGCGTTCGTCCGCCCGCGGCCGAAGGGCCCTGAGTGAGGTTGTCGGTCGCGTTCGACGAGACGGTCGATTGCGCGGGCGGCTGCGTCGACCCAGCCTGCGTTGCGCCCGCCAGCGTGTTGGTCGCCAATCCCGCTG
>JBAUGM010000469.1:0-9476 GCA_049679725.1 Tepidisphaeraceae bacterium | reverse complement strand
GACGCGGACCGAGCGCCGTCGGCGGCGCGACACGCGCTGGCGCAGTGGGGGGCGATCGCGTGGGTGGCGCTCGTCGCCGTCTGGCTGGATCACCCGGAGATCGCCGTCGGCGTGATCTTCTCGACGTCGGTGGCGGCCCTGTCGCTGCACCTGGGCGTCGCCGTCGCCAGCATACCGCAGGCGCGCCGCGCCGGTCACGGGTTTGACATCGTGCTCGATCCCTCCGGGGATGCGCGCTCGGGCGCGTCGGCGTCGTTGCCAGGAAACCGGATCACCCCCTCACGCGCCTGGGCGTTCGTCTTACCCACGGCAGTGCTCACGCTCGTCGTCGGCTTCAGCGGAAAGCTCACGCTGATCCACGCGCTGGTCCTCGCGCTGGAGGGCGTGCTCGTCGCGACGGTCTGGCAACAGGCGGGGCAAGGCATACCCCCAGAGGCGTCGCGCCGCCTTTCGACAGAGCGAAAGCTTCAACTGGCGCTGGCCGTCGTGCTCGGCGCGGTCGGCGCCGTCGCGGCGGTGTACGGCGCGGTCCGCATGAGCGCGGAGACGAAGATCATGTCCACCGGCCTGATCGCCTCCGCGGCGCTGGGGCCACTGCTGATATTGCCGATGATCGGCTCGGCGTCCGTGCTGGCATCGCACGGCCACGCGCAGACCGCGGTGGGGGCGTCGGTCATGATCGTGTTCCTCAACCTCTGTCTGCTGCTGCCAGTCGCAGTCACGGTGTGGCACGTGCGGCAGATGTTCGTCGTCCCGCCCGTCGTCGAAGCGGTTACGCCGACGACGAAGAGCACGACGACGGCTCCGATGGCTCCGACGACAACGACCACAACGACCCAGGCGATCGATGACGAGTCCTTCGTCGACGAAGAAGCGGCGTTCTCGGTGGACGACATGCCCAAGGTGTTCACGTTCCCGATCGCCACGTGGCGCATCGACACGGTCCTGCTTATTCTGCTCGGCCTGATGATCCTCCCCGTGGCGCTGAACCTGTGGGAGATCCGCCGCAGCGAAGGGCTGTTGCTGATCGTGGTGTACGCGTGCTACCTCGTGGCCACGACGTTCCTCGGTCGGCGGTGGTGAGGCGCTTCTTTCTCCCTCTTCCCGGTACTCCGCGGAGAGGTCAGGGGAGAGGGGCGAGCGGCGTGGCGCGGCGGAAACCGGTCGATCGGAAGACCCCCGAGCACGCGGGAGAGGGAGGGCGCACCCGGCGCTCGGGCGTACTTGACCCTTCCGCGGGGCGCTTCTAGAGTAATTCCAGACAACCCGATCGCGGGCGGCGCGACGCCCGGGGCGATTTGAATCGCAGCTTGCGGCCCGCCGGCCTCGCCCGGCAAAACAGCTAAAGCGCGGCAGACATTCCATCTGCCAGCGGGCCATGCCGAGCGATTCGCGCATGGTTTTTTCGTTTGGTCTGGAGATGTCACTGGTCACTGGTCAGGGAGAAGCGTCCCACCGGCTTTGTTCCTGACGAGTGACGAATGACCAATGACGCTTTTGAGGCTTCCCATGGTCACCCAACTCAGCACCGATCAAGTCAACCGCTACAAGCGCCACCTCATCCTGCCGGAAGTCGGCGTCGAGGGGCAGCTGAAACTGCTCAACGCGAAGGTGCTGTGCATCGGCGCGGGCGGGCTGGGGTGCCCGATCTCGCTCTACCTCGCGGCCGCGGGCGTGGGGACGATCGGCCTCGTCGACGTCGACGTCGTCAGCCCGTCCAACCTCCAGCGTCAGATCCTCTTCGGCGTCAGCGATGTCGGCGAGCACAAGGTGACCGCCTCCGCCAAGCGGTTGAAGGACGTCAACCCGGACCTGAAGGTCATCGAGCACAAGACCATCGTGAACAGCTCGAACGTGATGGAGCTGATCAAGGATTACGACATCGTCATCGATGGAACGGACAACTTTCCGACGCGCTACTGCGTCGGCGACGCGTGCGTGATCGCGAAGAAGCCGAACGTGTACGGCTCGATCTTCCGCTTCGAGGGCATGGTGACCGTGTTCGCGCCGCACCTGGCGAACCCGCTCCGCCCCGGCGAGCGCGGGCCGTGCTACCGCTGCATGTACCCCGAGCCGCCGGACCCGGGCAGCGTCCCGAGCTGCGCCGAGGGCGGCGTCATCGGCGTCCTGCCGGGCATTATCGGCACGCTCCAGGCAAACGAGGTGATCAAGCTGATCCTCGGCATCGGCACGCCGGCGATCGGGAAGCTCACGACGTTCAGCGCCATGGACCTGGAGTTCCGCAGCTTCAAGCTCCGCCGCGACCCGAGCTGCCCCGTCTGCGGCGATCATCCGACGATCACCGCGCCGATCGATTACGAACAGTTCTGCGGCGTCCCCGCGCTCGACCCCGCATCGCTCGCGGAAACCCAGCGCGAAGTCCACGACGCCAAGGCAAAAGCCCACGGCTCAGCCGTGGGCTTGCCGAAACCCGACCCATCCCTCGACGATCAGGGTCTCCCCCCCGGTTACCGCTTCAACCCCCAGTGGGAAGTCACGCCGCGCGAGGTGAAGTCGTTGCTCGACGCGAAGAAGGACTTCGTCTTCATCGACTGCCGCTTGCCCAACGAGCACGCGATCACGCATATCGAAGGCACGACGCTCATTCCGCTCCAGCAGCTCGGCCAGCGCATCGGCGAGCTGCGCGGCACGGAGGAGAAGCACGTCGTCGTCCACTGCCGCAGCGGCGCGCGGTCGCTCCAGTTCGCGCAGATCCTCAAGCAGCAGGGCTGGAAGGACGTGAAGAGCATGGCGGGGGGGATTCTCCTCTGGAACAAGGATGTGAACCCGGGCGGTCCGCAGTACTAACGATCGGGCGAGTTCCGTCGGCTGGTGGTTCTTCCGCTTGCGGCTTCGCGGACGAACGCGTGTTGATCCGCGGTAAGCTCCCGCCGTTCCAGCAACCCGGCATCCTGCCCGAGCACATCAGCGGTTTTCCAGCCAAGCTTTCGAAACTCGTGAGTTGACCGACGCGCTTCGCGCGCCAAACCCGCACGCGCGCGACTGGTGATTCCTGCGCAAAATTCCGGAACCGTTTGCGCGCCCTTCTTACGGCGCAGGAGATTGCTAAAATCCCCCGCCCGTGATTTTTGGAGTTGTCAGCAACACGGATGGTCGCGCAGACGCCATGAGGGCGGCAGCGCACGTGCTGCGCGAGTCCGGAGCCGAGCTCATCTTCCACTGCGGCGACGTGGGCGGGCGCCACGTGCTCGACGAGATGAAGGAGCTCGACGGCGCGTTCGTCTGGGGCGACGCCGACAAGGACCGGATGGGCCTGCTGCGGCACGCCCAGCGCATCGGCGTTGCGTGCTACGGCGTCTTGGCTGACGTCGAGTTCGACGGCAGGCGCATCGCCATCCTCCACGGCGACGACAAGAAGCTCCTTCAAAAACTCCTCGCCGAGCAGCAGCACGACTTCGTCATCTGGGGCCACGGCCCCGAGGGCGAGGACAAGCGGGTCGGCAAGACCCACGTCATCCACCCCGGCTCGCTCTACGGCGGGACGTCGCGCACCGTCGCGCTGGTCGATACCGAAAGCGACGTCGTCCGCGTCATCTCGATTTGATCAGATCGTCCAGTCGCCGCCGCAACTCGGAGAGAGAAGCCCCCATCACGAGGACTTCCTTCCGCGGGTTGCCATGCCCCCTCACCACTTCGACCTGCCGCGCCGATACGCCCAGGGCCTCCGCCAGCAGCGCCACAACCGCGCTGTTCGCCGCCCCGGCTTCGGGCGGCTTGGAGACGGCCACCTTCAGCGCGTCGCCGAGCGTGCCGACGATCCGATCGCGCGACGCGCCCGGCACGACCTTCAGCAGGATGCGTACGCCGCCGCGGCTGTCGTCAGCGGTAAGTTTCACGCCCATCAGAGCCTCCGCTGGCGTATCTTCCACGCTGGCATCCGCCAGGAAAGGGCACGCATGACGCTCGAGTACGGAACGAATCAGCAGTACGCGCCCCATGGTCGCCCCGCGGTTCTCGGATGGTTCATGGCGTACTGCCTGCTCATGGCGCTGATGTACGCGCTCGTGGTGGTCCTCGGCGTGCTCTTCGCGGCGACGCCAGCAACGTTCGACATGACGTCCGACCAAGGGATGGTCCAGGGATCATCTTTGTCGCGATGGGCGTCCCGCTCGCGGCGGTCTTCGGCGTGGCGCCTTTCCTGCCGCGCCGACCGTGGGTGTGGATCTACGACCTCGTTCTCATCTGCCTGGGTCTGACCAGCATCTGCTGCATGCCGGCGACGATTCCGCTCCTCATCTTCTGGCTGAAGCCGGAGGCGAAGGCCTGGTTCGGGAAGTGAACCACCAAGAGTCGTTGTCAGCTCAAGCCACGAACCGCTTCACGATGATCGTGTCGTTCTGCCCGCCGAAGCCGAAGCTGTTGCTCACGGCGACGTCGACCCGCGCCTTTCGCGCCTTGTTGGGGACGTAATCGAGGTCGCACTCGGGATCGGGATTCTCGTAGTTCGTCGTCGGCGGGAGCACGTTGTCGCGGATCGCCAGGACGCAGCAGATCATCTCGACTGCGCCGGCGGCGGCGATGAGGTGGCCCATCATCGACTTGATCGACGAGACGGGGACGTTCTTCGCGTGCTCGCCGAACACGCTCTTGATGGCCGTCGTCTCGTTCCCGTCGTTCTCCTTCGTGCCCGTGCCGTGGGCGTTGATGTAGTGAACGTCCGTCGGCGTGATGCCGGCATCGGCCATCGCCTCCTGCATGGCGACAATCGCGCCGCGGCCGTCGGGGTCCTGGTCGGTGATGCGGAACGCATCGGCGGTCGAACCGTAACCGACGACCTCGGCCAGGATCGTCGCGCCGCGCTGTTGCGCGTGCTCGAGCGTCTCCAGAATGACCATGCCGGCGCCTTCGCCGAGCACGAACCCGCCACGGGCGGCGTCGAAGGGACGACTCGCGCAGCGCGGGTTCTCGTTGAGCGTCGAGAGGGCGGTGAGTCGGTTGAAGCCGGTGACGCCGAACGGGTGGATCATCGAGTGCGCGCCCCCGCCGATCATGACGTCGGCGTCGCCGCGGCGGAGGATTTCGGTCGCCTCGCCGATGGCTTGGGTCGAAGCGGCGCACGCGGTGAGGCAGTTCATCGCCGGCCCGCGCGCGCCGGTCAGCAGCGCCAGGTGCGCGAGCGGCATGTTCGGCTCCTGCTCCAGCTCGCGCATCACGCTCATCCGCTCGCGCGCGATCTGTGCCCACTTCACGGAGTCGATCTGCCCCGCGTCCGGCTTCCAGCTTGTCAGCGCGGCGGCCGTGTACGCGTCGAAATCGAGCGAGCCCTCGCCCGAGCCGAGGTAGATGCCGACGCGATCGAGGTCGAGGTCGGCCGAATCGAGGCCCGCCATCTTCCACGCCTGCGCGCACGCCCCGAGCGCGAACTTCGTGTTCCGCCCGCCGGTGTCGTGGTCCTTCGCGCGATCGCCGATGTGCGCAGCCAGGTCGTACTCCTTCACCTCCGCGGAAAACGTCGTAGGGAACGTGCCGGCGTCGAAGATCGTCGTCTTCGCGATGCCCGTTCCGCCCTCGAGCAACTGCTTCCACACGGCGTCGATGGAATGCCCCATCGGCGTGACCCAACCCAGACCAGTGATGACGACTCGTTTCATGACTCTCTTCAGGCAGATTTCCGGCGGCGCGAGATTAACTTCCGAACTTGCGGGACGAGTGCAATCGGCACTTCCACCCATGCCGTTGCCTCGCTGATCAACTCGTGATCCGGGTCGTGCGCCAGATCGGAGTTCCGGCGGGCGTCGTAGTACGCGATCGTCGCCGCGACTTTCTTCGCGTTGAGTCCTGGAGGATAGACGTTGATATCCTTGCGCTTTCTCATTTTCGCTTTCGCTTGCGGCGATAGGCTCGTTTCGCGTTGCCCCTTAGATCATACGCCGTGATCACAAACACGTAACCCTCGCGATCGTACTCGCGGTAGATTACCTGGAGGTAGCGACCCGCCTCCGTCTGTCCTTCGGCGACCATCGCGCCGTCCTTCCGTCGCAACCGTCGCCCCGGCCGTTGGAGCACTTCGATTGCTTCCCGCTCGGTAATGCCGTGTTGACTGTAGCAGTGTGCAAGTCCCGAGTCGGAATCCTTGTAGAAGCGGAATTGCATGCAGGTCGCGCGTTACTCGGACTTCCTAAACACCAGCGCCGCATTCTGCCCGCCGAGGCTGTAGACGCTGCTGACGGCGACGTTCACCTTCGCATCGCGCGCCGTCGGCGACACGTTGAGCTTCCGGTCGTCCACGATGCTTCGCGTGTTCACCGCGGGCGGGATCTTTCCATTAAGCACCGCCAGCACGGCGGCGACGGGCTCCACGCCGTTTCCGGCGGCGAGGCTTCCTGTCTGCGCCTTGATCGGCGCGAACGGCAGGCGATCCAGGCCGCCGCCGAAGACCTGCGTGAGGCCGTTGAGTTCCGCGCGATCGTGCGACGGGATCCCGAGGCCGCAGGGGATCAGCAGGTCCACGCCCGCGGGCGGGACGTTCGCGTCGGCCAGCGCCTTGCTGATCGCCTTGCCGTAGCTGTGACCGGATGGTTCGGGGTCGGTGATTTTGTACGTGTCCTGGGATGCGCCGAAGCCCACGAGTTCTGCGTAGATCTTCGCACCGCGCGCTTTCGCGTGCTCGTATTCCTCGAGGATGAGCAATCCGCCGCCCTCGCCGATGCTGGTGCCGTCGGCGTCGGCGTCGAAAGGGCGGACGGCGTCGCCCGGTGCGTCGTTGTGCGTTTCCGTGAGTCGGCCGAGCAGCGTTTGGCGCATCAGCCCCATGGGATTGACTTTCGACTCCGCGCCGCCGCAGATCGCCAGGTCCGCCTTCCCGCGCTGGATCGTGCGGAAGGCTTCGCCGATCGCCAGGTGCGAGCTGGCGTCGGCGCAGGTGATCGTGTTCGACGGCCCTTTCAGCTCGTGGATGATCGTCACGTGGCAGGCGAGCATGTTGGGCAGGTACTTCAGCAGCCACAGCGGCGTGAGCTGCTGCATGCCCTCGGCGCCCCATTTGTGCAGGTCCAGCTTGTTCCCGTCGCGCGCGATGTTCAGGGCGGAGGTCAGCTCGTTCAGGTCGCAACTGATCAGCCCCGCGCCGATGTTGCAGCCGAAGCGCCCGGGCGTGATGGTGGGGGACTCGGTGTACGCGCGCGACTGGAGCCCCGCGTCCTTAAACGCGTCATCGGCCGCCACGACGGCCAGCTCGATGTCGCGGGCCATCACCTTCGTCGCCTTGCGGTAGCTCTTGGGGACGTAGTCGCCGATCTTGTACGCGGGCACTTCGCCCGCGACCTGCGCGGGGAACCCTGCCGGGTCGAACAGGGCGATGCGGCGCACGCCAACCTCGCCCGCGAGCAGGTTCGCCCAGAACGTTTGCGCCCCAATGCCGATCGGGGAGATCGCGCCCACACCGCTGACAACGACACGTTTCATCGGGCGCGATTGTAGGCCTTTGCCGGGGTGGTTCAACGTGCCCCGGTCCCGCCGCGGCCGGGACGCGGGCCGAATATGGGACGTGCGGGCATCCGCAAGCGATTGCGTTTGCGGGCGCGCACGTCAAGCGGCGGGTGCGGACGTCCGAAGATCACGGTATGTGGTTCGTTGGACCTGGTAAGCCGTCGCCGGCCCGGACACGCAAGCGCGCGCACGACCGATACGCCTCCGACCTGCTCGTCTGCGCCCTCGGCCAGGTGCTCGACCTGTCCGGATCGGGCATTCGCATCGGCGGAAAGGGGCGCTGCGCGCTGGCGCGCGGGCAGGTGATCCCGCTCAAGCTCGAAGCGCCGCAGGGCGCGCTGACGCTCAAAGCCCGGGTCGTGCGGGTCACCCGATGCGGGTTCCGCGCGTTCGAGGTGGGGCTGGAATTCGTCGGAATGAAGCCCGCCATCGCCCGGGCGCTGAAGAACCTTGCAGAGTTCGGGTTCGTCGCGAACCCGGGGGTGACGGGTCGTCACGTGCCGGGCGACGTCAACTCCGGCCCGCAAATCGGCGGGAACGGGCCGGCGAAACCGGTGACGGCGGGTCAGATGAAGCGCGAGCGCGCGTGCCAGGTTCTCCAGGTCGGCCGCGACGCGTCCGCCGAGGAAATCCGCGTCGCCTACCGCAAGCTGGTGCTCCGCTATCACCCCGATGTCAATTCCGAGCCAAATGCGGACCAGCAGTTCGCCGATATTGTTGAGGCCTATCGCATGTTGCGCGACGCCATGGACTAAGCGGCGGCCGCGCGCGGGAAGAAGCGCGAAGGGTCGCGTGAGACCCGCGCGACGGGAACGGGATTCTTGGTCATGAATTCTCATACGACGCTACCCGCAGCGGCGCAGTCGCTGGAGGGATGCACGAAGCAGTGGCCGATGGAAGTCCGCGCGTTGCTCGCGCGGCTCCAGCGGAGCGCGGCGGTGAATTCCAACCGGCGCCGCGGGGGACGGCTCCCATTTCTCTTCGAGGCCGTCGCTCAATTCGACGACGCGCGGCGCGGGCCGCAGAGGGTAGCCGTCCACACGCGCGACCGGACCGATACGCACATCGCCTTCCTGACCAACGCGCACCTGGAAATCGGACAGGCGGTCGACTTGGATTTCACGATGATGCCCGGGACGCAGGCGCTCGGCCGCGTCGCCTGCCGCGTGCGCCGGTGCCGGCAGTTCCAGGAGGGATGGTTCGAGTGCGTCGCGCACATCGGCGTCGACGTGCGCCGGCCTCTGTCGTGGCGGGAACGCGTGCTGCGCTGGCTCGGCGAGACGACGGGGTTCGGCCCGGACGAGTACCGTGGGAACGCGCGGCGGCGCCGCGCGGGGTGAGGATCGCTTTCTGGGTTCGCTTTCAAAGACGGGTTGTGGAATGGCGAAGTGGTTTGGCTCAAAAACGGATCCGATCGGCATCGACGTGGGCAGGTCGTCGGTCAAGCTGGCGCAGGTCGCGTCGGCGGGCAATCAGCCGCGGCTGACGGCGTCGGCGACGATCGAAGTGCCGGAGGCGCTGCGCAACTCGTCGACCGGGCCGCTCGAGACGTTCCGCGAGGCGCTGGACAAGGCGCTGTCCGGCAACGGCTTCCGCGGGCGGCGCGTGGTCATCGGGCTGCCGGCCTCGTGCGTTCACATTGATCGGCTCCGGCTCCCGCCGTCGCTCGATGACGAGCAGACGCGGCAGGCGGTGGCGTGGGAATCGATCGACCGGTTTCCCTTCCCCGCCGCGCGCGCCATGCTCCGCCACGTGGTGGCGGGCGAGGTGTACGACAATGAGGAGCGCCGCAGCGAAGTGATTGTGATGGCGGTGCGCAACGAGCTGACCGAAGCGCTGCTTGCCGCCGCCGCCCGCGCCAAGCTGGACGTGATCGGGTTGATGCCCGAGCCGCAGGCGCTGCTCGGCGGATTCGCGCGGGGTGGTGGCGGTGGGGAGCCGGCGCGCACGCGCGCGGTGATCGACGTCGGTCACGGCGCCACGCGCCTGTACATCGCGCGCGGCACGCAGATGCAGTTCGCGCGGTC
>JBAUGM010000468.1:0-18740 GCA_049679725.1 Tepidisphaeraceae bacterium | reverse complement strand
GCGAAGACCCGGATCATTCTTGACGCGCGCGAGCACCTGCGGAATCCGGGTCTTCGCTTTCAGCTCAGACACCGGCGTGAACAGGGAGTGATCGTCAGTTGGCGCTGGGCGTCCAGCGCAGGATGGGCTTGCGTGCCGCGCCGACTTCGTCGAGCCGGCGCACTGGGGACTTCGTCGGCGCCTGCTTGAGCGAGGCGGGGTCCTTCTCGCTGAGCTCAGCGATCTCCAGCAGGGCGTCGCAGAACGTGTCGAGGGTGGCCTTCGACTCGGTTTCCGTCGGCTCGATCATGAGGCAGTCGTGGACGGGCCAGTGGACGGTCGGCGGATGGATTCCGCGGTCGATCAGACCCTTGGCGATGTCCATGATGGTGATGCCGCGGTCGAGGATGGCGCGGGGGACGGTGATGAACTCGTGGGCGCACGGGTTGCTCGCCATGGGCTCGCCGTTCTTCGGGCCGTAGGGGAGCGGGTAGACATCCTTGATGCGCGCCGCGATGTAGTTGGCGGCGAGGATGGCGTTCTCGCTGACATTGCGCAGACCCTGCGGGCCGCAGGCGCGAATGTAGGTATAGGCGCGGACGAGCACGTTGAACTGGCCCCAGAAGCTGCGGACCTTGCCGATGGTCTTGGGCCGGTCCTCGTCATGTTCCCACGCGTAGCGATCGCCGACTTTGACGACCTGCGGGACGGGCAGGTACGGCGCGAGTTCGTTTCGCACCGCGATCGGCCCGGCGCGGGCCCCGCCGCAGCCGTGGGGGGTGCTGAAGGTCTTGTGTGTGTTGTAGTGCATCACGTCGACGCCGAAGTCGCCCGGGCGGGCGATGCCGAGGATGGCGTTCATGTTGGCGCCGTCGAGGTACAAAAACGCGCCGGCGTCGTGCACCATCTTCGCCATCTCGACGATGTGCGAATCGAACTTCCCGACCGTGTTCGGGTTCGTCACCATTACGGCGGCGACTTCTTCGTTCAGGTGGGCCTTGAGGTCGTCGAGATCGGTCAACCCGTCCGGGCGCGACTTGATGTTGATGACGCCCGCGCCGCACATCGCGCAGCTGGCGGGGTTGGTGCCGTGCGCGGTGTCGGGGGCGAGGACGATGCGGCGTTTGGGTTGGCCGTGGTCTTTGAAGTAGGCGCGGATGACCTTCAGCGCGGTCCACTCGCCGTGCGCGCCGGCGCAGGGCTGGAGCGAGACTTCGTCAAGTCCCGCGATCTCCTGGAGGATGACGCGGAGGTGGTAGAGCAGCCCGAGCGCGCCCTGCGCATCATCCTCATCCGCCAGCGGGTGCAGGTTGGCGAAGCCGGGCAAGGCCGCGGCCCACTCGTTCACCTTCGGGTTGTACTTCATCGTGCACGAGCCGAGCGGGTAGAAGTTCGCGTCGACGGAGAAGTTGCGGTGCGAGAGGTGCGTGTAGTGACGCACGACCTCGAGCTGCCCGAGCTCGGGCAGGCCGGACTCCGTGAACGACGCGAGCGCGGGATCGAGATCCGCGTGCGGGACGTCGGAGGCCGGCAGATCGACAGCGCGGGCGCCGGGGGTGGAGATTTCGAAGAGAAGCTTTTCGCCGTTCATCTCACTCATCGCTTGAAGAGGATTTGAGCCGCAGATGAACGCAGATAAACGCAGATGAGAATAGCTTTATCTGCGTTCATCCGCGTTCATCTGCGGCTAATCAATCTGTTACTCCGATGCCTGCTGCGTGACGAACTGCTCGGCGTCGTGATCGGATTCCTTTTTCACGGCGCCGTTGCCGCTGAGCATGTCGACAAGGCGGTCGATCTCCTGCCGTGTGCGTTTTTCGGTCACCGCGATGAGCAGGCAGTCCGCCAGCTCGGGATAGTCGCGGCCGATTGCGTAGCCCGCGGCGATGCCGGCGTCGTTGGCGTCGGACAACGCGTCCTCGAGGGGCCGGTTCAGCTTCACGAGCAGTTCGTTGAAGTACGGCTGCGCGAACCGCCGCTCGATGTCCGCCGCTTTCAGCCGCTCGCAGAGGTAGACGGCCTTGTTGTGGCAGAGCTGGGCGGCCTGCCGCAAACCCGCCGGGCCCATCGCGGCCATGTAGACGCTGGCGCGGAGAGCGAGCAGTCCCTGATTCGTGCAGACGTTGCTCGTCGCCTTCTCGCGGCGGATGTGCTGCTCGCGCGTCTGGAGCGTCAGGCAGAACGCGCGCTTGCCCTCCGCGTCGACCGTCTGCCCGACGAGTCGGCCGGGCATCTTGCGGACGTACTGCTGCTTCGTCGCGAACAGCCCGAGGTACGGCCCGCCGAACTGCAACGGGATGCCCAGCGGCTGGCCTTCGCCGACGGCGACGTCCACGTCCATCTCGCCGGGCTTCTTCAGCAGCCCGAGCGAGAGCGGGTTGAACGCCTGGATCATCAGCGTCTGGTTCGCGTGCGCGAACTTCGTGATCGTCTCGACGCGCTCGATGTGCCCGAGGAAGTTCGGCGACTGGCAGATCACCGCCGCCGTGTCCTGATCCAGCTCGTCTTCGAGCTCGACCGTGTCCATCACGCCGTTCTTCAGCGGGATCTCGCGGTAGATGGCGGGGAGATCGGACAGGTACGTCCGCAGGACCTGCCGATAGTGCGGGTGAACGCCCTGGCTGACGATGATCTCGCGCTTGCCGGTGACGTTCAGCGCCATCAGCGCCGCCTCTGCGAGCGCCGTCGCACCTTCGTAAAGCGACGCGTTGCTCACCTCCATGCCGGTGAGCTGGCAGACCATCGTTTGGAACTCGAAGAACGCCTGGAGCGATCCCTGCGACGCCTCGGCCTGGTAGGGGGTGTAGGCGGTGAGGAACTCGCCCTTCATGGCGAGGAAATCGACGATCGTCGGGATGAAGTGGTCGTACACCCCGCCGCCGAGGAAGCAGACCTTCGCGCCCTCGGGCTTGTTGCGCGACGCGAGGTCGGCCAGGTGGTTGCGGAGGGTCAGCTCGTCGAGCTCCGGCGCGAAGTCGAGCGGTGCCTTACGACGGATGGCGTCGGGGACCTGTTTGAGCAGGTCGTCCATCGTGCGCGCGCCGACGGCCTTGAGCATCTCGTCGCGCTGCCTGGGGGTGATTTGAACGTAGTCCATGGGAAAGGCGTGAAACGTGAAACGTGAAGACGTGACAAAGGCCAAGTCTTCTCACGTTTCACGTCTTCACGTTTTCAGTGCCCCGTCTTCTTCAAGTACTCGTCGACCGACAGAAGCTTACCCACCTCGTCCGCGTTCGTCGCCTTGAGCTTGATCATCCAGCCGGACTGGTACGGGTCACGGTTGACCAGGCCCGGCTCGTTGCCGAGCGCGTCGTTGACGGCGGTGATCGTGCCGGCGACGCCGCTGTACAGGTCGCTGGTGGCTTTGACCGATTCGATCTCGCCGAACCGGCCGTTGGCGGCGATCGTGTCGCCGACCTTCGGGAGCGAGACGTACGTGATGTCGGTCAGCTCATCCGCGGCGATCTGCGTGATGCCGATGGTGACGACGTCGCCTTCGAGGCGATGCCACTCGTGCGTTTGGAGGTAACGGAGGTCTTTCGGAGCAGACATAGTCGACGCCTTTTATTTTAACTAGCCGCAGATGAACGCAGATAAACGCAGATGAAATAAGCCAATCGCAGAGCTGTTCTTATCCGCGTTTATCTGCGTTCATCCGCGGTTAACTCTTCTTGTAAAACGGCAGCTTCACGACTTTCGCGGGATTGGGCGTTCCCTTCAAGTCCGCGATCAGTTGTATACCTTCGCCCGCGTGATTCGCGTCGACGAAACCCATCGCGATGGACTTCTGCAGCGTCGGGCTGAACGTGCCGCTCGTCACTTCGCCGATCACCTTTCCATCGAGCGTGATCGGCGTGCCCTGACGCGCGATGCGGCGACCTTCGAGTTCGAGACCGACGAGCTTCCGCGCCGGACCCTTCTCCGCGATCTTGCGCAGCGCTTCGGCGCCGATGAAGTCCTTCTTCAGGTCCACCGCCCACTGCAATCCCGCGCTCAGCGGGTCGATCTGCTCGGTCAGCTCGTGCCCGTACAGCGGCATGCCCGCTTCGAGGCGCAGCGTGTCGCGCGCACCCAACCCCGCGGGCTTGATCGTCGCGTCGGGCTTATCCGTCTTCCCTGCCAGCAGCTTGATCGCCATCGGCGCCATCTTCGCGGGGATGATCATCTCGATCCCGTCCTCCCCCGTGTACCCGCTGCGGAAGACGGTGAAGTTGATCAGCATGAAGCTGTCGGTGACGAAGCCGTACCGTTTCAGACCCTTCAAATCGACGGGAAGGACGCCGCTTAGCCGCTCGATGACCTTCGGCCCCTGGATCGCGATCATCGCCGTGCCTTCGGTCTGGTCGGCCATGTCGAAATCGAGGTCGACCTTCCGGCGCACCTCATTGAAGTGCTTGACGATTCTTTCGCGGTTGCCGGCGTTGCAGACGACGATCCAGCGTTTCGCGTCGCGGCTGACGATGATGTCGTCGAGCACGTCGCCCACTTCGTTGCACACCAGCGAGTAGCGGCTCTGCCCGACCTGCATCTCCGAGACGTTGCGCGTCACCACCTTGTTGAGGAACGCCGCCGCGTCACGGCCGGTGAAGTGCAGCCGGCCCATGTGGGAGACGTCGAAGATCGAGCCGCTCTTGCGCGTCTGCTCGTGTTCGTCGACGATGCCCCGGTAGAGGATGGGCATTTCCCAACCCGCGAAGTCGACCATTTTCGCGCCCGCGGCGACATGAAAATCGTAGAACGGCGTACGCTTGAGCATGAGTCGGCGCAACCTATACGGGGGTGTGGAAGAGGTCAAGAAAACACAGCAGGGAAGCTCGCCGTGATGGCGTTGGATATACTTGTCCGCGTCCCAACTGCGCGAGGTACCCAGTTGAAGATCCTCCTCGGCTACGACGGTTCGGACTGTTCGCGCGGCGCGATCGATGACCTCCGCCGGGCGGGGTTGTTCGACGACACGCAAGCGGTCGTCCTCACGGCGGCGCACGTCTACATGAACCTGCCGCGCTCCTGTTTCGAGCCCGGCGATACCGCCGGAGCCGCCCAGGCGGTGAAGCGGGCGCACGCGCTGGGCGAAGCGGCGATGGCGGACGCGAAGACAACGGCGGAGGACGGCGCCCGCCGGCTGCGCGCGCTGTTCCCGACGTGGAAGGTGTCTGCCGAGGCGACGCCCGAGCCGGCGCACCGGGCGCTGATCGCGCGGAGCGAGTCGTGGGGCGCGGATCTGATCGTGCTCGGATCGCACGGCCGATCGGCGCTGGCGCGGTTCGTGCTCGGCAGCGTGTCGCATCAGGTGCTGCACGCGGCGCACTGCTCCGTGCGCATCGGCCGGGGCACGACCGATCCCGCGCTCGTCCCCGCCGGTCCAGTCAAGGTCATGCTCGGCGTGGACGGCTCGCCCGATTCCGCGACCGCCGTCAGCGCCGTCGCCGCGCGGCGGTGGCCGCAGGGGAGCGAGGTGCGCGTCGTCAGCGTGCTCGACGTGCGCGTGTCCGTTGCCTCCGTCACGGGCATCGATCCGATGGCCGCCGCGTGGATGGGCCAGACGACGATCCCGGTCGAAGCGGGGATGGACGAGGACGCGCTCCAGCGCGTCGCGCGGGAAATCGAGCGGCCGGGAATCAGCGTCACGACGAACCTCGTGATCGGGGATCCGAAGCACGCACTGGTCGACGAAGCGCATGCGTGGAATGCGGACTGCGTGTTCGTCGGCGCCAAGGGTCACAGCCGGCTGGAACGGATGATCATCGGGAGCGTTTCGTCCTCGATCGCGGCGCGGTCGCAGTGCTCGGTCGAGGTCGTGCGCTCGAGTTGATAAGAAAACCACCAAGACACGAAGATCACCAAGCGGTTCTCTTCAATCCTGGCAGCGCAGCGCGCGTTACGCGGTGGACTGTGTGGCTCGGGACGACTGCTTGGTGCCCTTGGTGACTTGGTGGTTCACCTCAACGCACGAACGTGCTTTCGTATCGCTCGCGGAACTTTTCACCGTGCGATATGATCCGCCCCGATTCAGGCCAAAGTTCTCAAAACACCCGACAAATGCGAATTCTTCTCAGCACCACCAGTTTCCAGGACACGCCCGGCCGTCACCACGAGATCCTCGAAAAGAGCGGTTTTGACATCGTCCGCGCCCGCGGCCCGCTCAACGAGCAGCAGATGCTCGACCTGCTCAAGGAGGGCGGCGGCCAGGGGGGGTTCGACGGACTTTTGAATGGCGATGACGCGCTGAACGCGAAGGTGATCGATGCATACCTCGCCGCGCCGCGCAAGCTGAAGGTGATCGCGAAGTACGGCATCGGCCTCGACTCGATCGACGTGAAGCACGCGACGGGCCGCAAGATCCCGGTCCTCTTCACCCCCGGCGTGAACGAGACGACCGTCGCCGAGCAGACGATCGGGTTGATGATCGCGCTCGCAAAGCATTTTTATCCGCACATCGCCTCGGTCAAGTCCGGGCAATGGAAGCGCAGGACCGGCTGCGAGCTGTTCGGCAAGACATTGGGCCTGATCGGCTTCGGCCGGATCGGCAAGGAAACCGCCAGGCGCGCCGTCGCGATGGGCATGAAGCCGATCGGCTTCGGCAACTACTGGGACGACGAGTTCGCCAAAGAATGCGGCGTCGAGCGCAAGGCGACGGTGAACGATGTGCTGAAAGAGGCCGACGTCGTCAGCCTGCACACGCACGTCTCCCCGCAGACGCGCGGGATGATCAACAAGGAAACGATCGCGATCATGAAGCCGAAGGCTCTGCTGGTGAACACCGCCCGCGGCGCCCTGATCAACGAGCAGGACGTCGCCGATGCCTGCAAGAGCGGGCGGCTGTGGGGCTACGCATCGGATGTGCTGGAGATCGAGCCGGTGAAGGCGCCGCACATCTTCCAGGAGATCGAGAACATCATCATCACCCCGCACATCGGCAGTCGGACGAACGAGTCCGTCCAGCGGCAGGGCGTGCGGGCGGCGATGAACCTGGTGAACTTTCTGAAGGGCGAGAAGGATTACGTGCAGGCGAATCAGTTTTAGAGAAGGAACGAACGCAGAGACGCAGAGATCAGGAGGTAGGACGAGAAAAGCAAAACCTTGTCTCCTCCTATCTCCTTAACTCTGCGTCTCTGCGTTCGAATTAATCTGATGGCAAACACCAATTACGTCATGCCAGTTGAGGTGCACAATGCGCTGGTTGCGAAGGCATACCAGAAACGAGGCTACAGCACCGACGAAGCCGACGCGGCGGCCAGGTTCTCGGAGCTGACCGCCCGCCACGGCATCAAAACGCACAACGCGATCAAGGCGCTGCACCTCGATCATCTCTTCGGCTCCGCCACGGGTGGGTGCGTGCCGAACGCGAAGATCGAAACGCTGCCCTCGAAGTACAAAGCCGTCGAGCGCTGGAACGCGAACAAGAAGCTCGGCCAGGCCACCGCCTTCGCGGCCATGCAGCAGTGCATGAAGCTGGCCGACGAGTACGGCGTCGGCGTCGTCGCGGTGGACAACGCGTTCCACTACCTCTGGGGCGGCGGGTACGTCATCGACGCGGCGCTCAAAGGCTATATCGCCTACACGTGCTGCACCGCGGCGCTGGCGGAGGTCGTTCCGTTCGGCGGGCGGTTCCCGACGCTGGGCACGAACCCGCACTCGTGGGGTTTCCCGACGCAGGACGCGATCGGCTACCCCATCTGCGTCGACTGGGCGACCAGCACCGTCGCGATGGGCCGGGTGCAGCAGTTCGCGCGTGAAGGGAAACGGATCCCGCCCGGCGCGGCCGTCGACGAGAACGGCAAGGAGACGACCGACCCCGCGAAGGTGAAGGCGCTGCTCCCGTTTGGCGCGCACAAGGGGTATGGGTTGTCGCTCATCGACGAGCTGTACGCCGCGTTCATCGGCGGGTCGACGCCGACGCTCCGCAACCGCTGGGATCAGGTCAAACAGCACCCCGGCGAGAAGGGCACGTGCTGCTTCTTCTTCCAGTGCATCCGCGCGGATGCCATCGCCGGCGACGACTTCGCGCAGCAGCGCTCGCAGGCGGCGAACGTAAAGGCCGTCATTGCCGACGTCCTCGGCCACGGCAACGAAAACTGCATGTTGCCCGGCCAACCGGAAGCGCAGGCGGCGGCGCTGTCGGAAAAGCACGGCGGGCTGCTGTTCACGGCGGCGGAGATCGACGCGTTCGCGGAGATCGCGAAGGAAGCGGGCGAGCGGCTGGATAAGGCATCGTTCAGGCAGGTCGAACTATAGAGCCGCAGATGAACGCAGATGAACGCAGATGAACGCGGATGAATGCGGAAAGGATAAGAGCAGAATCTCTTCTGTTTGATCTGCGTTCATCTGCGTTTATCTGCGGCTAATTCCTCTTCAACAGGATCAAAAATGGGCTACCCAGGACTAGACGTTTCCGGCCAGGTTGTCCTCGTCACCGGCGGCACGAGCGGCATTGGCCGCGCGATCGCGCTGGGTCTCGCGCAATCCGGCGCGAAGGTGATGGCGGGTTCGACGAATCCCGAGAAGGTCGGCGCGATCAAGAAAGAGCTCGGAGGCGATCACGACGCCGTGACGCTCGACGTCGGCAACGAGCAGTCCGTCGCCGACGCCGTCGGTGCGACGGTGAAACGGTTCGGGCGGCTCGACCACGTCGTGAACGCCGCAGGCGTGATCAAGAAGCAGCCGTCGCTGGAGATGCCCGTCAGCGAGTTCGAGCGGATCATCCGCATCAACCTGACGGGCAGCTTTATCGTCGCCCAGCAGGCGGGTCGCGTCATGAAGGACCAGAAGCCCGACGCCAAGGGGCTGCGCGGCTCGATCCTCTTCATCGCGTCGCTGAACAGTTTTATTTCGCTCAGCGAAGTCCTCGCCTACGCCAGCAGCAAGAGCGGGGTGATGGGGCTCATCCGCGGCCTCGCCAACGAGTGGGCCAAGCTCGGCATTCGCGTGAACGGCATCGCGCCCGGCGTCTTCCCGACCGACCTGAATCGCCCGCTCATCGAAGGCACCGAACGCGGCAAGTGGCTCCGCGCCCACACCCCGCTCGACCGCTTCGGCGACGCCGACGAACTCGTCGGCGCGGCGATTTACCTCCTCTCCCCGTCCGCGAGCTACACGACGGGCGAAACGATCATCGTCGACGGCGGGTTCCTCACCCGCGGGGTGTGACTCTTCCCGGAGCGCGCGGGTCCTCCGTCGCACCGCGCGGGCATCTCCATTGCGCCGCGGGCGACATTGTTTGAAACACGCGACCGGCTTCTGGACGCGCTGAGCCACTTCGCCATCGCCATCGCCCGACGACCGCGCGAAATTTTCGTAGCCGGATGGTTGATCGCTTCGCGCCGCCTTGTCATCCTGAGGCACTTCGAAGGATCTCCCGCGCACGAGCGCCAGAGATCCTTCGGAGTACCTCAGGATGACAACTCGCCGAATCGTGTTACATCCGCGAGCCGATCGAATGACTCGAACCATCGTGCAACCGCAGCGCGAATCGACGTCGACGAAGTCGTCGACCACGCCTCATCGCCTCTCCCCGCGGCAGCGCCGCGAGGCCTGGGAGGCGATGCTCTTCCTCTCCCCGTGGATCATCGGCTTCGTCCTCTTCACCGGCGGACCCGTCCTCTTCTCGCTCGGCTTGAGCTTCTTCAAGTGGGACGCGATTCACCCCGCGAAATTCTACGGCCTGCGCAACTACGCGCAGATGCTGCACGACCCGCTGCTCACCAAGTCGCTGTGGAACACCGCGGTCTACGCGGCGATGTACATCCCCGGCTCGATCATCATGGCGCTCACGCTCGCGATGCTGCTCAACTTGAAGCTGCGCGGGATGCGCGTCTTCCGCACGATCTTCTACCTCCCGTACCTCACGGCCGGCGTCGCGACGTACACGCTGTGGGCGGCGGTGTTCGAGCCGAAGATGGGCGTGATGAACCGCTTCCTGCGGCTCTTCTTCGACAACCCGCCGGCGTGGCTTCAGGACCCGGCCTGGTCGAAAGTGGCGCTGGTGATCATGGCGGTGTGGAGCGTGGGCGGGATGATGCTCGTCTTCCTCGCGGGCTTGCAGAACATCTCCGACCAGCTCTACGAGGCCGCGGAGATCGACGGCGCCGGCCCGGTGTCGCGTTTCTTCAACGTGACGATCCCGCTGCTCTCGCCGACGATTTTCTTCAATACGATCATCACCACGATCGCCAGCTTCCGCGTGTTCGACGCGGCGATGGTGATGACGTCCGGCGGGCCGAGCAACTCGACGCTCTTCTACGTCTACCACCTCTTTAACAAGGCGTTCACGTTCGGGCAGTTCGGCTACGCGTCGGCGATGGCGTGGCTGTTGTTCGCGATCGTGCTGGTGCTGACGGTGGTGCAGATCCGGCTGGGGAAGCGATGGGTGCACTATGGCTAACGCCGAACTGCCCGCGCTTCCCGTTGTAGGGGCGGCGCCTGCGTCGCGGTCATCCTGTAGGGGCGAACCTCGTGTTCGCCCTTCGGCAGACGAAAAGCGGGCGAAGACAAGCTTCGCCCCTACGGGGCATCCGCGACGCAGGCGTCGCAACTACAATCGGATCGCCAAGACCGTCCTGGGCTACGCCGCACTGCTCGCGTTCTCCGCGATGTTCGTCATGCCGTTCCTGTGGATGGTCGGCACGTCGCTCACGCATGCCGACGAAGTGCTCGACCGTAACCGGCCGCTGTTCCCCGCGACGCTGGTCTGGGGAAACTACTGGGAAGCGCTGGTCGAGGTGAACCTTCCGTTCCACCTTTTTCTGAAGAACACGCTGCTCATCTCGATCCTCTGCATGATCGGCCAGACGTTCTCCGCCGCGTGCGTGGCGTTCGCGTTCGCGCGGCTGAAGTTCCCCGGTCGCGACGCGCTGTTCCTGCTCGTGCTCAGCACGATGATGATCCCTGCGCAGGTCACGATGATCCCGCAGTTCATCATGTTCGCGAAGATCGGCTGGATCGACAGCCTCAAGCCGCTCATCATCCCCGCCTTCTTCGGCGGCGGGGCGTTCTTCATCTTCCTGCTCCGGCAGTTCTTCCTCACCGTGCCGAAGGAACTCGAAGAAGCCGCGCGATTGGACGGCTGCAGCACGTTCGGCGTCTTCTGGCACGTCATGCTCCCGCTGAGCAAGCCGGCGCTGACGACGGTCGCGCTGTTCAGCTTCATCGGCCACTGGAATGATTTTCTCGGCCCGCTGATCTACACGCAGAGCATGGAGAAGAAGACGCTGGCGCTGGGGCTGGCGGCGTTCAAAGGCCTCAACGGCACGGAGTATCACCTGATGATGGCCGCGAGCGTCGCGGTGCTGCTGCCGATCATCGTGATCTTCTTCATGGCGCAGCGGTACTTCGTGCAGAGCGTCGTGTCGAGCGGAGTGAAGGGTTGAAACCGCGGATGAACGCAGATGAACGCGGATAAGAAGAAGTGCAATAGTTCTCTTCTTTCTATCTGCGTTCATCCGCGTTCATCTGCGGTTAAATAGTCCGTCTGGATGAAGGGAATCGCTGAATGCTTGCTGCTGATCAGACTTGGCCGTTGGGGGTGTGTTTCCCGACCGATCGCGCGCCCAACCGCGCGCGGACCGTCGCCTACGCGCCGTACGTGCAGGAAATCCTCTCGCACGCCGGCGTGTGCTACGCGACGATCGCGCCGGGCACGCTCGCGGCGGCGCTTCCGAACCTGCGCATCCTCCTCACCGTCTTCGACCGCGACTTCAATGACGAGCTGAAGACCGCCCTCCGCGACTGGGTCAACAACGGCGGCGTCTGGATCGCCATCGCGGGAACGTGTGGATTACCCGACCTCTTCGGCGTCGAACTCGTGCCGCCCGACTTCTCCAGTTGGGGCGGCGGCGCCAACAACCTCGGCGAAGGCTACCTCGTCCCCGCGAGCGAAGCGGACACGGAGAAAAGACACCCGATCACCGCCCACCTCGACAAGCCCCTCCACTTCTTCGGAGGGCTCGTCGTCCGCAGCACCGTCGCGACGTCGCTTGCGTCTTCGCGAGACAAACACGGTCACGACACCAACCGGCCCGCGCTCCTCGAGCGCACCGTCGGCAAGGGCAGATGCATCCTCATCTGCCCCGACCTCACCGGCACCGTCGTGCACATCCAGCACGGCGTCGGCGTCACCCGCGACGGCGTCAGCGCCCCCGACGGCACCGGCCCCATCGCCGACGCGGTGCTCAAGTCCGGCGACGGCGCAGTGCTCGACTGGATCTTCGATCGCGATCCCGTCCCCGGCGCAAACGGCTTGAAAGCGTACCTGCGTCCCGTCGCCGACCAGTGGAAGGAACTCTTGCTCCGCGCGATCTTCTACAGTGCGACCGAGCACCACGTTCCGCTGCCGCTGCTCTGGCTCTACCCGCGCAAGCTGCCCGCGCTCGCCCACTTGTCGCACGACTCGGACGGCAACGACGCGAAACTCTTCGACAAGCTCTTCGACACCGTCGCCGAGGCGAAGATCAACTCGACCTGGTGCATCATTCTCCCCGGCGCCAGCCCCGAGCGCATCAAGCGCCTGAAGGACGCCGGCCACGAGCTGGCGATGCACTACGACTCGATGACCGAAGGGCTCACCTGGTCCGAGCAGCAATTCGACCGCCAGTTCAAGGAGCTCACCGCGATGTTCGGCGGTCAGCCGATCGCGACGAACAAGAACCACTACCTCCGCTGGGAGAATGACGCCGATGTCTGGAACTGGTGCGTGAAGCACGGCATCCGCCTCGACCAGTCGAAGGGCGCCAGCAAGTCCGGCGAGGCCGGCTTCAACTTCGGCACGTGTCACCCGTACTTCCCGACGACATTCGAGGGGAAGATGATCGACGTGCTCGAGCTGCCGACGCCCACGCAGGACCTGATCGTCTTCGCCCCCGAGGCGATCTTCGAGCCGCTCCTGGCGGCGGTGAAGAAGTCGCACGGCATCTGTCACCTGCTCTTCCACCCCGCGCACTGGGACAAGAAGGGCGTGCCCGAAGCGCTGCTCACGAGCGTTCGACGCGCAAAGGAGGAAGGGCTCGAATGGTGGACCGGCCGACAGATCGGCGACTGGGAACGCGCCCGCCGCGGCGCGACATGGAAGAGCTACCACATGGAAGAAGACGGCGCCGCCGTGACGATCACCGCGTCGACAAAGCTCGAGGACGCGACGATCCTCTGGCTCGACCCGCACGCGCGCACCGGCGAGGGGTCGTTCACCGCGTGGGGCTTCCCGTTCCGTGCCGAAACAACGACGCTGACACCGACTGTGCCGCACACATCGCACGCGGCGCACTGACAGATCGTGCAAGGAACGAAGATCTGTCATCCTGAGGTACTCCGAAGGATCTCTGGCTCTCGTGAACCAGAGATCCTTTGGAGTACCTCAGGATGACGTCAAGAAGACGGAGGAATTGTGGCTGAAGCAACGACCGCCCCGACATCCGACCAACCCGCCGCCGCCGGCGGGAAGCCGGCGAAGACCAAACCCTTCCGCAAGCAGCCGCGCTATGGCGAGGAAGAGCTCGAGCAGCTCAAGCAGGTCATCGCCCAGGGCACGCTCTTCTACGCCCACGGCAAGAAGGTCTTCGAGCTGGAGAAGGCCTTCGCCGCCAAGCACGGCGCGCCGCACGGCGTCGCCTGCACGAGCGGCACCGCCGCGATCCACACCGCGCTGATGGCGGCGGGCATCTCGCCGGGCGATGAGGTCATCACCGCGCCGATCACCGACGCCGGCAGCGTGCTGCCGATCCTGTGGCAGGGTGCGATCCCCGTCTTCGCCGACCTGGACGGCGCGACGTACAACATGGATCCGAAGAGCGTGAAGGAGCGCGTCACGCCCAGGACCAAGGCGATCCTCGCCGTGCACCTGGCCGGCAACGCGTGCGACCTCTACGCGCTGCGCGAGATCGCCGACCAGCACAAGATCTTCCTGATCGAGGACTGCGCCCAGGCCCACGGCACGCGGTACCACGGCAACGCCGTCGGCACCATCGGGCAGATCGGCTGCTTCAGCTACAACGAGTTCAAACACATCTCCTGCGGCGACGGCGGCGTCTGCATCACCGACGACCAGGCCCTGGCGACGAAGATGCGCCTGGCTACGGATAAAGGCTACAACCGCGCGCCCGGCATCGCGCAGCGCAACACGAACTTCCTCGCCAACAACTACCGCATGACCGAGCTGCAAGGCGCCGTCGCCATCGCGCAGCTCAACAAGCTCGACTCGATCGTCGAGCGCCGCCGAAAATGGTGCGCCGGTCTCACCGAGCGACTGAAGGGCATCGAAGGCATCGCGCTGCCAAAGGTGACCGACGGCTGCGACCCGACGTGGTGGTTCTACATGGTCCGCGTGATCCCGAGCATCCTGAAGGCGACGGCCGACGAGTTTGTCGCCGCCATGAAGGCCGAGGGCGTCCCCCTCGGCGCCCACTACATCGGCCGGCCCGTCTACCAGTACCCGCTCTTTCAGGAGCACACCGCCTTCCACCACGGCGACCACCCGTTCAAGGCGCGCGACTACGCGAAGGAGAGCTGTCCCGTGGCCGAGGCCATCCTCGAGACCTGCGTGATGCTCACGATCAACGAGAGCTACGACGAGCAGGACCTGGAGGAGACGGCCAAGGCGTATCACAAGGTGGCGAAGCACTTGCGCAGGAAGTAGCCCTCATACGCCCCAGGCTTGATTCGCGCGCTTCTGTCATCCTGAGGTACTCCGAAGGATCTTGTCACGAACATGAGGGCCTCCCCGATTTCCGCTAGATCCTTCGGAGTACCTCAGGATGACGCGGCCGGCGCGCGGACGAATGTAGCGGTTTCGATCCGGCCGCTGATCCCGCGAAAGGGACGATCGGACGGCGGGTACGCAACTTCACCCGGCGTAGCGCGTATGCCTATAATGTCCGCGAATCACGTCGAGGCCCCGCACGCGCAAGCATCGCGCGGGCGCGATGCGGGACGATGGAGTCGACCGCGAGACGAAGAGACAGGGCTTTCGGGGATGCCGCACATGCACCGCCGCATCATTCGATTCTTCCGCCGCGAGCCGCAACAGGTTCGCCCGTGGACGCTCTCCGAGCAGCAGCACCGCCAGGTGCTCGACCTGCTCTCGGAGATCGGCCTGGGCATCATCGCCGAAGGACGCGGCCCGGTCCCGCTGATGAAGTTCGGCCAGCGCGTGCTCGAACGGTTGGACCAGCACGCCCGCCCCGAGCCCGTCCCGCTCGCGCACTTTGCCGATGCGCTGAAGCGCGTGATCACGGAGATGCGCGACGACCGGCTGCGCGTCATGTCGCCGACCGATTTTCTGGGTGTCGGCTACGTCTACAACGCCCATGATCCAGAGACCTGGCCGTACCGCGGCAGCATCCGCTGATCATGATTCGATCGATCATTCAGCAGCAGCAGCAGCCGCCGCAGCCGTCGCCTGTCGCGTGATCGCCGACTCGTCGACGAGGTTCCAGCCTTCGACGATCTTCCCCTCGCGAACCGTCACGAAGACCATCGCGCCGAACTTGATCAGCGCTCCCGCGGCCGGCGCTTTCGCGTAATGGCCCTCGCATTCCAGGCGCAGGGCAACGTCGTCCCCTTCGCCGACGACCTGCGCGACGCGCACCTTGATGTCGGGAAACATCCCGAGGAACTCGCGGTAGAATCGACGGAACAGTTCCGGCGTCGGCGCGCTGTCGCCGACGCCGTCCCAGAGCCCGAACGCAGTGGCATCGTGGGCGAGCAGCTCGTCGATCGACGCTTCACGCCGCTGGTTCCACACCTCCTCGAACCACCGCCGCATGACGGCCTTGCCCTGCTCGGACATGACGACCTCGCGTTGCTTGGGATTCAGGTGGTCAGTTTACGCTATTGTCGCGCTTGGAGCGGGGCAACGTTCTGTGTAGCCGGCGAGCTTGCTCGCCGTGCCACGGTCTCTCACGGCGAGCAAGCTCACCGGCTACACGAGAACGCGCGCGACGATAGCATGATCGCCGCTCGTTCAGCGAACTCATCAAGCTTGTGCGTCCGCACTGGCCCAATAGAACGCTCCTCTTCGCCTTCACGACCGAGCGGGCGCTAGCGCCGCCATCCCCGCGAAAATTCCCCTTCCGCCCTCAACGTCTTTACCCGTACGCTGTCATCGTCTGATAGCGGGGGAGCCCGCGATGTGTTGTCCGTCCTGAACCACGTTCACTCCCGCACTATGTCAACGTTCGCGACGAAGGCAGCGTTATTGTCGTCGTCGTCGTGTCAGGCAGCCGCGAGAGGACCGATTGGCTGCATCGAGAAGGACCGCTAGAAAGGACTCGTCGTATGTCTCGCATCATTCGCTTCCCGCGTCGCCCCTCCGTCGTCGCGCTGACCGAGCCGCTCGAGTCGCGCCGCCTCTTCGCCGCCGGCGATCTCGACCCGACGTTCAGCGGTGACGGACGCCAGACCATCGACCTCGGCGCGCGCGGCGCGGGGTTGGACGTGGCCGTGCAGAGCGACGGCAAGACCATCGTCGCCGGGCAGGCGTCGAGCCCCAGCGGCCGGGCGTCCGATGCGGTCCTGATCCGCTACAACGTCGACGGCTCGCTCGACACCTCCTTCGGCACGAACGGCGTCGCGCGGATCGACTTCGGCGGCAACGAAGTCTTCCGCGAACTCGCCATCCTTCCCAGCGGCAAGATCATCGCCGGCGGGCAGCAGACCGATACGCGCTGGATGCTCGCGCGGTTCACCGCCAACGGCGTGCGCGATGCGGGCAGCGGGTTCGGCGGGACCGACGGCGTGCAGGTCGGCGACGGGCAGATCGCCCAGGTCGCGCTCCAGGGCGGCCGCATCATCACCGCCGACGGCAACAGCATCGTCCGCCGGCATAACGGCTCGACCGGCACGATCGACACGACGTTCGGCTCGGGCGGGAGCGTCGTCGTCGCCGGGGCGATCCCGTGGCTCGTCAACTTCCGCAGGCTCGCCGACGTGGCCGTGCAGGGCGACGGGAGGATCGTCCTCGCCGGCGTGGCCGACGGAATCCCCAATGACGAAGGCGGCGACGACGCCGCCGGCGACGTCATGGGCATCGGCCGATTGACGCTCGACGGCGCCGCCGATGGCTCGTTCGGCAACGCCGGCGGCGTGCGCAAGGGATTCGACGCCGAAGCGAGCATCTCCCGGGCCGTCGGCGTCCGCGCCGGCGACGGCGCCATCTTCGTCGCCGGCACCGACGGCGGGCAGGATGCCAACCTGCTTCAGCTCTCGTCGAGCGGGACGTTCGTTGCCAACTCCACGCTGCCCGCTAACAGCGGCGAGGTGATGAGCGCCTCGACGATCCTCTTCGACGCGCAGAATCGCGTGCTCGTCGTTGGCGAGCTTGAACATCCCGACGCGTCTGTGAACGAGTCTCTGGACTTGATCGTCGCGCGCCTCACGCCGGAACGCCAGTTCGACGTCACGTTCGCGGCCGACGGCGAGGCCTACGTCGACTTCCCCGTCGTCGGCCCCGACACGCCCAACAGCAATGACTTCATCGGCGGCGCCGCGCTTGATCCGCAGGGGCGCATCGTGCTCGGCGGCACGAGCGTGGGGATCGCGGACGGCGCCGTGCGCGTCGCCGCCGCGCGCCTGGAGACCCCGCCCGACGGGCCGGTCACCTTCTTCCGCGACACGGGCGAGCTGGTCATCGACGGCACCTTTGGCGCCGACACGATCACACTCTCGACCTCCGGCGGGACGCTCACGCTCAACCGCAACGGCGACATCTCCACCTTCACGAACGCCGCCGTCAGGTCGATCACCATCGACGCGATGAGCGGCGACGACAACGTCACGCTCGACGCCGGTGTCGTGGCGCCCGCGTGGATCCAGGGCGGCTTCGGGTTCGACACCCTGCAGGGCGGCTCCGGCGACGACACGCTGCTCGGCGGGCAGACGAGCGTCCGCGACGTCATCCGCGGCGGCGCGGGCGTCGACCTCGCCAGCTACGAGGACCGCACCGCCAACCTCGTCATCACCCTCGACGGCGTCGCCAACGACGGCGGCTCGGGCGAGAACGACGACCTCGGCGCCGACATCGAAAACGTCCGCGACGGCAGCGGCGCCGACCACATCACCGGCAACAACGGCGCGAACCGGCTCGAAGGCCGGCGCGTCGGCGAACTGAACGACACGCTCATCGGCCTGGGCGGAAACGACACGCTCATCGGCGCCGCCCGCGCCGACGGCGGCAGCGGCGACGACCTCTTTCGCGATGTGATCCTCGCCGACTACTCCGCCCGCACGGACAGCCTCACCTTCGATGTCGCCCACAGCGCCTTCGGCGGCGCGGCGGGCGAATCCGACGTGGTCGAGCTGCAGTTCAGAGATACCATCCTTCAACTCGGCAGCGGCAACGACACCGTCAAGCTTGCCAGTTCCTTCACCACCGACTTCGAAATCCGCGCCGGGGCGGGCAACGACTTCATCGATATGCGACCCGCCTTCCCCGCGGGCGTGTTCAAGAACTTCGTCCTGCGCGGCGAGGCGGGCAACGACACGATCTTCGGCGGGGATTCGTTCGATACGATCAGCGGCGGCGCCGGCGCCGATTCGCTCGACGGCGCCAACGGGCCCGACAACCTCCTCGACTACTCCGACCATACCGCCGGCGTCAACGTCTCCCTCGACGGCATCGCCAACGACGGAACCCCTGGCGAGAACGACGTCATCGTCAACTTCCGCCACGTCAACGGCGGCAGCGGCGACGACACCATCACCGGCGACGGCGGCGACAACGTCATCCACGGCTTCGCCGGCAACGACACCCTCCACGGGCTCGGCGGGCCCGATAC
>JBAUGM010000467.1:0-2778 GCA_049679725.1 Tepidisphaeraceae bacterium | reverse complement strand
CGACCCGAAGGACAAGCTCGCCGCCATCGCCGAGGAGCAGCGCCGCTTCGCCCTCGCCCAGCGCGACGAGGACGACCACGGCGACGCCGAGCACGACATCCCCGCGCAGGACGAGCGTTCGTCCACCAGCGCGGAGAACACCGTCGCCCGCCCCAAGTCCCCGCCGCCCCCCTTGCCGGTGGTGAAGACGGGGTCGACGGATCGTCATCAGATCGACGACGAACCGGTCGCGCCGCAACCCGTGTCGCGCCCGCGCTCGTACACCGATCTGGATGACATCCCGGACGATTTCGATTGACGCGCGCCCCGCGCGCGATCAACGCAAAAGAGAACCCCCGGCGGATGGTCCGTCGGGGGTTCTCGTTCAACGGGCTGACGTACTACCTGATCCCGTGCGACGGTGCGCGATCGATGGCCGCGTTACCCGCGGAACGAACGGCAAAGAGCGTCGGCGGCGCCGCGCCGGCCGTTGCGATTCCCACGACGCCGACCGTCCGATCATCGAGCGCGTGGGACAAGTATTTCGCCCCCGCGATGCCGGCGCCCGCTGCCCCCGCGAAATAGTTCACGCGCGGGCAGGGGCAGTGCGGAGTTCCGTCTCCCACCGGCTTTGGTCGAGGTAGTTCGCGAAGGGCCCGCGCCCGACGAACAGGCTCGCCAGCTTGTAGCGCGCGACGCGCCACGGCCGAAGCGGCTGATTCGCATATTGCCCGAGCAGCGACTTGTACCGCTCGAACTGTGGCGGCGAAACCGGCGGCCCACCCTCCTTGAACGCCAGCGACCAGACGTTCTCCGGCCGCTTGGGCGTCCCGTGCCAGCCGAAGATGCGCTGCGGAAAATCTTCCAGCAGGATCTCAAACGCCTGCGGCGTGAACCGCCAGTAGTCCGCCGGGTAGTTGTGGATGTAGAAGTAGAACGGCGTCGAGAGCAGGAACGCGCCGCCCGGCTTCAGCACACGCTGGACCTCCGCGAACCCCCTCCAGAAGTGCCGCACGTGCTCGAACGTGCTCATCGCGATGATCGTGCCCACCGAGTTGTCCGCCAGCGGGAGCTCTTCCACGCTGGCCGTGATGTCCACGCCCGGCCCGGTGCGGAAATCCATCCCGATGTACTTCTTGCCCGGGAACAGGTGGCGCAGCTCGATGATGTCGTGCTGCCCCTCGACCTGGTACGACCCAACCTCGATGATGGGCTGCGGCAAGTCGAACGACTCCGCCACCGACCGCACGACGCCGTGCAATAGCTTGTTCATGTGAGTCGAGAGGTTAAGGGTCGGCGCGCTCGTGTCCAGTGGCGCGCGAACACGCACCTTGCGCCCATCACGCCGGTGTCTGAGCCGGTAGGCGAAGACCCGGATCGTCTGCATACGAAAGGGAAGAATCCGGGTCTTCGCTAAAGCTCAGACTCCGGCGTGAGGAGCGTCGCGCGCGTCACGCCAGCGAGTTGAGGATCTCGCACCCCTGTTTCAGCTTCTCGTCCGTCGTGGCGTAGCTGATGCGGAAGTGGGTGTCGCGCTCGGAGAAGACGTTGCCCGGGATGATCAGGACGTTGCGCTCGATCGCCTTGGTGACGAAGTCGGTTGCGCTGATCCCACGGGGCGCCTGCGGGAAGATGTAGAACGCGCCGGCGGGCTTCACGAGCTCGAACTTCCTTGACAGCGTCTCGAACACGATATCGCGCTTCACGCGGTAGGCGTTCACCGCGTCGCCCATCGGCACGTCCATCGCCCGCAGTGCCGCGTACTGCAGCGGGCTGGGGGCGCAGACGTACGTGTACTGCTGGAGCTTGGTCATCTGCGAGATGATCGGCTCCGGCCCGGCCGCGTAGCCGAGGCGCCAGCCGGTCATGGCGTGGCTCTTGCTGAAGCCGCGGAGGATGACGGTCTTGTCGTACGACCCGGCGGGGCTTGGGAGCGATGACGAAAAACCGTCCCCGTCCCGGTTTTTTTCGTCCCCGTCCCGGTTTTTCTTCACGTCGTACAGGAAGGGCTCGTAGATCTCGTCGGAGATGATCAGCAGGTCGTGCTTGCGCGCGACCTCGACGGCCGATCTCACTTCCTCCTCGCTCATGACGACGCCGGTCGGGTTGCTCGGGCTGTTGAGGATCAGCAGCTTCGTGCGCGGCGTGATCGCGCGCTCGACCCGATCGGCGTGGAAGCGGAAGTCCGGGTAGCTGTCCACGATGACCGACTTCCCGCCGGCCATCGTGAGCAGGTGCTTGTACATGACGAAGTACGGGTCGAGGAAGA
This sequence comes from Tepidisphaeraceae bacterium, assembly GCA_049679725.1. GTDB lineage: Bacteria > Planctomycetota > Phycisphaerae > Tepidisphaerales > Tepidisphaeraceae > DASYWJ01. The sequence continues at coordinate 530 of JBAUGM010000467.1, read as the reverse complement.
CCGCCTCGTCACCCGGGTCGATCGTCGCGAGGATGGCGAGAAACAACCCGCCGGAGACGCCCGACGTGATCAGCACCTCGCCGACGTCGCGGCCGATCTCTTTCGACAATTCGACCCGCAGCCGCTCGCGCAGCGGCGCGATCCCCTGCGTCTGCGTGTAACGGTTGTTGCCCGCGCGGATCGCGTCGATGGCGGCGGTCTTCACGACCTCGGGGACATCGAAGTCGGGGAGCCCGATCGACAGGTTGATCGGGTCGGTCATCCTGGCCGCGAGGTCAAAGACCTTGCGGATGCCGGTGGCGTCGACGCCGTGGGCGCGGCGGGAGACGTAGTCGAGAGGGTTGCGCATGTGGGCAATGCAGAAGTGTGAAACGTGAAAACGTGAAACGTGAGAAGAGGCACATCTCACGCGCCACTTCTCACGTTTCACGTTTTACGTCTTCACGAGCCTACTTTTTCTTCGCGGCCGGCGCGGCCTTCGCGGCGGGAGCGGCGCCCTTGCCACCGGCGGCGGGGGCGGCGCCCTTGGC
>JBAUGM010000466.1:0-8375 GCA_049679725.1 Tepidisphaeraceae bacterium | reverse complement strand
GGGCAAGAGCGCGCGGCCCTCGACGGTGCGCACGGTGACGAACAGCGCCTGGGCGTTCGTCAGCCGTGCACCGCGGCCGATCGCGCGCGCTGCACCGCCGCGCCGAGTATCTCTTCCCAGCGGTGAGCGTTGCGCTGGATCGTCTCGCCGCGAGCCCATGCGGCTGCGTTCGCTGCCAGGCGGTCGCGCTCGGCGCCGTCGACGACGAGCGCATGCAGGCCTTCGAGCCAGCGATCGTCCTCGACGAGGCGGCCGCCCTGTCGCTCGCCGAGCTCAGCGTACGGACTGACCGGCGACGCCAGCCACGGCACGCCCTGTGCCGCGTACTCCTTGACCTTGATGTTCGATCGCGAGCGGTTGAACTCGATGTCGGTGAGCGGCGCGATGCCGATGTCGAACTGCGCCACCTCGGACGCCAGCTGCTCCAGCGGGATGACGCCGACGTGGCGATACCGTGGACTCGAGAGGCCCAACGGGAGGCCGACGCTGACGAGCTGCACCTCCGGACGACGCTCCAGCAGCTCCCTGAACACGTTCGTGAGCCCGAGCGTTCTCAGGTCGACGACGTGCTCGCTGTGCGCGACCCAGCCGATCACGATGCGGCTGCGGTTCCCGGTTCGCAGACGCGGCCGCACCGCCGGAACGTAGTTCTCGATCACGTGCACGTGCTCTTGCCCGACGCTGCGGTACAGCTCAGCCAGCGTCGGACTCGGCGTCGTCACGGCGTCGGCCATGCGGATGATCGTCCGCATCTCTCCCCACGCCCGCTGTCCGCGCACCCCGCCGTAGTATCTGTACGTAGGCGCCGCTCTCGGAATCGCCGTCATGTTGTCGTCGTTGTCCCATATAACGGCGATCCCGGATTCCTGCAGCTTCCGCGCGAGCCGTCGAATCGGCTGGTAGTACACGCGCCAGAAGTACACGACGTCGAAGTCGCCGAACGCCTCGATCGGCGGAAGCGAGCCGTCCTTGCCCATCTCGGCCGTCCCGACCGTGTGCCCGCGGCGGCTGAGCTCCTCCATCGGCATCAGGGCACGATAGAGCGGGTTGGGACACCTGTCCGGCACGATCACTCCGATGCGCATCGCGATAGTCTGCCGAGGAGCTGAACGTTAAGCAACTAGCTGGTGCGCCGTTCGGTAGAGTCCCGGCACGTCTACGGCAAGAGGGGGACTCATGGGGCAGAGGTGGAGTGCGGCGGCTGCCGTCGCGATCATGGCCGCAGCCGGCTGCACGGCGGGATGCGGCGGGGGATCGGACGCGCCCGAACCGCTCTCGAATACCCAATTCAGAGATCAGGCTGCGGCAATCTGCACGAGATTCGCCGCCGATGTCGCGAAGGTCAAGTATCCCGCCGAGCCGGCCGGATTCAGACGCTGGGCCGTCGAGGTCGGGGGGCTCCAGAGAGAAGCGCTCGACGAGCTCGCCGACATCACGCCTCCCGACCGCGTGAGATCGACGTTCGACGATTTCCAGAGTGCGCTCGCCACGTTCCGCGATTCGACGATCGCCGCCGCCGACAAGGTCGCGGCGAGAGCCGACGACATGAGAGCGGCGTTGGCCGCCAACACAGCGCAACAGAGAAGAACGCAGCCGCTCGCCAGAGAGCTCGGGCTCACGGGCTGCGTGCTGTAGCGCGACGAACCGCGTCGGACGTGAGTTCGGGGCGGCGCCGCCTGGCGCCGCCCCGAACCGATCGTCAGCGCGTCTTGGCGCTGCGTCTGGCTCTTCCTCCCGAGCTTCTTCTCGTGGAGGATCTTCTCTTCGCCGCGGCTCTTCTGCCACAGCCCGCGATCGACATCTTCTGAGCGCGCGAGACGAGTCTTCCGTTCTGGGCGCGCAGCGAGAGATCCGCGACCATGTCGCGCCGGACTCTCGCCGAGCAGATGCCTCTGACAAGCCCGATCGGCGCGTTTCTGCCGGAGATGAAGTTCAACCGGAACTTCGTCACGGGCACATCGGGGATCTCCCCGAAGGTGGTGCGCAACTGCAGCGATCTCGTCACTCTGACTCTCGCTATCAGGTCGAACTCGACCTGGCCTCTCAGCGCCACCCACAGGTCCGGCAGTCTGTTGCCCACCGTTCTCACGATGTACACCGGACCCGTCAACGGATCCCGGAGCAACGGCGTGACGGCAACCGCCGTACCCACGACGGCGCCTCTACCGCACGAACGGGCTCTTGCCGCCTCGACCGAGCAGGCGCCTCTCAGCGCCGCCAACCGCGAGTTGACGTTCTTCGGCAACGTCACCGTCGCCGACTTGTTGTTGGCGTCGCCTCTCGGCATCGTCAGCGTCACCGCCAACGGCGCCGTGCTCTCCGCACGGCGGTGCTTTTTGTCGCCGATCTTCAACGCCAGCCGCGGGCGGTACGGCAGTGCACCGCAGCTTCCGACCTGGAAGCGCGAGCCGACCGACGCGGACCCGCCCTCGTTCGAGGAGATCAGTCCCGAGATGCGTTTCGGCGCGCAGCTCGTCGGCGCGAGCATGAAGCCCGGCTTGTCGACCGTTATGTTGACCTTGCGCACCAGCAGCGGCACGCCTTCGACGATCGTCGGCAATGGATCGGAGACGATCCGCAGTCTCGCCGTCTGACGATCGACGAACACGGCCGCACGCACCACGATCGTCCCGAGGTCGAACGGCCCGGCGATCACGGGCACCACGATCGACATCCCGAACGGCGCGCCCTTGTACGGACCCGTTATGTACACGCGACCCGGCACGAAGAACGGATTCGTGCCCTGGCCGGCACCGGCCGTCGTCGAGCCGATCCGGGAGCGCTCACCGCACGTGCCGGCGCTCGCCTGCGCCTCGCCGCAGAGGTCCGCCGATGCGAGCACGCCCGTCAGGCCTTCCGGCATGTCGACCGTTATGTCGCGCAGCGTCTGATCCTCGTCGCCGCGCGCGAAGGTGAGCGAGAACGTCGAGGACGCGCCCGCCGTCGGGTTCATCAGACCCGCCGAGAAGCTGGGGTTGAACCCGTGCACCGGACACGGTGCGCCGTTGCCGTCGCGCGAGAGCGAGAAGCTGCTCGTCGACACGGTGGTCTTGCCGCTCCACGCCGTCATCTCGGCGGTCGTCGTGTACGTGCCGCACTGCGACGGATTGCTCAACGGCGCCCGCGGCCCGTCCTTGAACTCGAGGTGCAGGTTCGAGAACGGCAGCTGCGGGTTGTTGTCGAACGTGGCGGTCAGCTGACCGGTCTTCGGGTCGGGAGTGACCGTCCCCGGAAGCTTCAGCACCACGCCGGGCCCCTTCGCCACGAGCAGCAGCCGGAAGATGTTGCCCGGCTTCGGCTCGGCGATGTAGATGGCGCCCTTCATCTGCTCGTCGAGCAGCGGCGTGTCGACCGTCAGCGTCCCGACCTTCGCGGCCTCGGGACAGCTCGGGTCGTTGTTCGTCCCGACGCCGGACTGGGCGTCGCTGCAGGCGGCGAGGCCGGCGGCCGCGGTCGGAGAGATCGACACCCCTTGCGGCAATCTCACGACGGCCTTCTTCAGGTGCGCCTGCGCGAGCCCCGCGGGCGCGTCGCTCTGCGGGATCGAGAGGTCGAAGACGTAGCCCGACGGCGTCGCCGCCTTGCGCGTCAGCGGACGCGCGTCGACCGAGATGTCGAACGGCAGGCGGTCGCAGTTCTCGGGCCCGACCAGCGTCGCCTGATCCGGCGCCGGCAGGTGCGTGAGGAAGCGGGATCTGTCAACGCCGCCGGGCCATGACGTCACGGTCAGCCGCGTCTCGACCGGTCCGTTGCACGACGTCGGATTCGTGAGGAACGCCCGACGTGGCGCGTCCGTCGGGCCGCCCTTCCGCTCCGCGTCATGGGAGGGATCGGCCGGGACGCCCCAGAACGTCAGCGACGTGTTGAGGATCGGCACCGACTGGTTGATGTCCGGGATGTCGATCGACAGCCCGTAGTCGCTGTCGCTGCGCACGCTCGCACGCAGATGAACGGGCACGAGGTCGCCGACTCTGAACCCGAACGCTCCGGGGACGCCGGGCGGCGGCACCATGTTGTAGACCGGGACTCCTGGATCGCCTGGGGAAAATGGGAAGTTGATGATCGGTCCGGCGATCCTCACCGTGCCGACCTGGCTGTCAGGCGGACACTCGGTGAGCGTTCCCGGTCCGTTCTGCGCCAACTGCGTGTCGGTACAGCGCTCGGCGGCGGTCGGGTTGCCGACGAAGCCGGGCGGCAGCTCGACGTGGATGGTGCGGACGCTGTCGTCCGGCATGAAGACCGGCGGAAGGAACGGATGAGCAGCGCTCAGCTCGGCATCGAAGTGGTCGTTGAACGCGATTGTCGTCGACGCCTCCGCCGGGTGGGAGCCGGCCTGCGTCGCCGCGACGGGGTTGTTGCCGGCGTCCCGGTTGACGACCTCGCCGTCGAAGCTTCTGACTCCGAACACCGCTTGGGCGGGGGTGCTCAGGAGACAGAGGGCGAACAGCGAGATGATGGGGAGCAGCCCACGCACGCCCCAACGCTTCGCTGTGGGCACCTTCGTGATCATCGAATCGTTCTTCCTCGTGGTGGTCGTCTCGCGGCTCGAGTTCATCGCGCACCGCCTCTCGCTTGCGTGCGCAGTGTGAGCGTCGCGCGCTGGGCGCCTCTCGCCTTGGAGTAGGTGACGCTGATCGTCAACCGCAGGCGTCCTGTCCGGTTCAGCTGTCTGCGCGCCGCGGGCGACAGCCTGAGCGAGAGCGTGACCGTCCCGCCCTCCCGCGCGGTCCGGGATGCACGCGCCACAACTCGCGTTCTGGATCCCACCTTCGCGCGCACGCGCGCGCTCACCTTGCCGGCGCTCGACACCCGGATCCTGAGATTCGTGCGTCCGGTTCTCGCCCAAGCCGCCCGCTGTGTGGGGCTCAGGCCGCCGAGGTGGAAGACGTTCGCCGTTCTCGGCACGGCCTTCTCGAGCTGGTCTCCGGGGCCGGAGAACTCGGAGCTGCCGGGCGTGTCGTCCGTGGGAGCGGCCGGCAGCGGCCCCTGACAGCTGTCGCTGACGCAGTCCTCGATTCTCGCTCTCGCTCTGTGCGGTGTCGCACCCGCACGCGCGACGTAGACATCGGCGAGCAGGTCCTCGTCGAGATCGGGGATCAGCTGCTGTCTGGTCACGAAGAAGACGGCGCTGCCGTCCGCGCTCGCGTCGCCGAAGTGCGCGTCGTCGGAGCCGGTGCCGCTCGACACCAGCTCGACTCTTCTCTGTGGGATGTCGTACTGATAGACGTCGATCGTGCCGTTGATGTCGTCGGACACCAGAGGCGTCGGCGTCTCGAAGAAGACGCGCGTGCCAGCGTCGTTGATGTTGCGGGAGATGTACGGTCTGATGAACGGCCAACCGAGCTGGAGCGGCCGCAACGCCGCGTCCTCCACGGGGTCGCCGCCGGCGGGATCGCACGAGATGCACGTCAGCGGATCCGCCGGTGCCTCGGCGTCGTAGAGATAGACCTGGCGTCTGCCTCTCGTGTCGATGCCCCCCTGGGACGTCGCTGCGTTGAACACGAGGTAGCGGCCGTCCTTCGAGACTTCAGATCCCTTGGTGAGGCCCTGGACGTTCGGAGACCAGTTGAGCGTCGCCTCCACCCCGTCGAGGCCTGTCGCGATCTGCCTGATCGCCCCGCTCCGCGCGACGTAGATGTCGTATCCACCTCTGGCCGACGAGAACGTCGCGAAATAGACGCTCTCGCCATCGTTGCTCGCGCCGAGGACCCCGTTGACCGAGTCGGTGAAGCCGCCGGTGAGATCTCTCAGTGTTCCCGCCTCGACATCGAAACGGTAGAGGTCGGTCTTTGCATCGCCGGGACTGCATTGTCCAAGCGTTCCGGCGTCGGCGGTCGAGTCGTTTGTCAGCTGCTCACAGCTCATGAACCAGACCACCGACCCGTCTTCCGAAGCGGTCGCGAACTGCGAGACCTGATGTCCTCTGGGATCGAGCGGCGTGCGCTGCGATCTCGAGACCTCGATCGTGGTTCTGCCGTTCTCGCGCACGTAGAGATCGCCCCACGCGCCGGCGCCGAAGAACAATCTGCCCGGGGTCGTGAAGAAGATCCGGGAGCCGTCGGCCGACATCGCTCGCTCGTTGCGCAGTTCGTCGCCGAAGTAGACCGATCCGGCGCCGACGCCGCGGCCGGGAACGGACCCATCAGGCGCCGGCGTTCCATCCGGCAGGATGCCGACAAGCCGCGTGGTTCCGTTGACCCATTCGTACGCGCTCTGCACGAACGGCGGAGCGTCCGGCGTCAAACGGTAGTAGCCCGACCCGTAGAGCACGTGGCTCAGATCCGATGTGACATCCGCCACGATCGGCGCGTACTGCACGTTGAATCCGACGTCGAGCGGGTCGAGTGGCGTGGGCGTCAAGAGATCGTAGGCGCCGCTGGCGAAGGATCTGCGATAGGCGTTGCGGATGCCGCTGGACGCGCCCGGCGTGAGCGGAGGGCCGGGCTGCACGAACACGCCGCCGCTCAGATCGTTGGCGAAGCTCTGGTAGCCGGGACGATTGTCTATCAGGACGCCGTAGGCGTCGGGCGCGAACGGCGGCATGATGCTTCTCATCGTCCAGCCATCGGCGCCCAGCGTGCTGAGACCGTTGCTGGGAATCACGACGCCCTGCCCGTCTCTCAGGCCGACCGGGGTCTGGAACGTGATCCGACGCCCGTCGGCCGACGCGCGGACCGTCGACGACTGGTACGGGATGTCGGCGTCGCCCTTGTTCGCCTCGGTGACCTTCTCGAAGGCGCTCCCGGCGGGAAGCGCGATGCCACCCTCAGCGAGCGGTCCGATAGCAAGCAATCCCACGGCCATCATGGCCCCGGAAAAGGCGCAGACACGCCTCCGCAACAGTTCGCGATGCAAGATCCTCTCCTCTGCCAGAAAGCCCGAAAGGCGACTATAAACACGCCTGATTCTGGATGCAAGTGCCAAGCGGCGGGGACCGGCAAAGCCGGCCCCCGTTGCTTCCACCTAGTCGCTGCTGGCGCAGCGGAACTCCTTCGGCCTAGCTCACACTAGGGTGATCGTCGGCGGCGTTCCTAGCACGGCGAGGACGCCGCGTATCTGAGCCGACGCCGGGCACAGGCCCGAGCCGCTGACGCGTGGCAGTGTTGCACTGGCGCCGAAGTCCGCCGCAGTCACGGCCAGGGCACTTGCCGTCAGGCCGACGCCGGTCAGGTTGCCGCCGTATAGGCAGTTGCCGACGATCGTCGCCAGCTGGAAGCCTGCGTTCGGGGCGTTTATCGTGATTCTCGTTATGTTCGGTAGCGTGCCCGAGAACGACTGGTACTGCACGGTGATACCGGCTAGCACAGTGCCCGCACCGGTCGCGCCGCCGCCCGAGCAATTTCTGATCGTGCCTGCCGCAGTGCCCTGGTTGACACCGGTTCTCTTGGCTATGGGATTAGCGGTGAGGGTGAGGGTCAATAGGACATCGCATATCACGTTGCCGTTCATTGTGAGTCTGCCGCCGGCGCCTATCGACGACGACGAGACTCTTATGCCGGTTGCAGCCTGCGCGGACGCAGCGCCGAACATCCCCGCCAGGACCGCGAGGGCCGCGACGAAGAGCATGCTGAACTTCTTCATGTCTATCTCCTTGAGTGATTAAACGTATTTGCGCGACGAGCGGCGCGTCGGGCAAGCAATCGCATTGCCGGCGTCGGCTCGGTCGCGTACTGCACACGTCGATCAGCAGATGATCGTCGACAGACCCCCCTTCGTCGATTGCGCGTGGCAAGTGGGCCGCCGACGTCATGCGGCCGCACAATCTCCAGCCTCGTGGACGTCCAGAGGCACCCCGCCTACCACAAACCTGACCCTAGCAGCCCGCAAAGAGGTAAATCAACCCGAGTTGTCGGTCAGCCGACGCCGACGCACGCGACTTTCGCCGTCCTGGCCGAAGAGCGTCGACCAGAGCGCACGGGGACTTCGCGGCAACCCAAGTCGCAGGATGGTCGACGTCGGACAAGAAGCCCGTAAATGGTTTGACAGCTTGCAGGCGCATCGCTAGTTTCGCGTAAGCGTCGGGGACGTCCGCACGAGGGTCGTAATCCATGGGTCGTCCGGCGTGTTCATTCACGCATAGCGGGCACCTGCTCGCCCGGCCCCAACCAGTACGCGATCGTCAGCGGCCTGAGCGGCGGCGTGCAGCACTACCCATGGGTTCGCGGCAACGCCGCCAGCTTCACGATCGCCTGGGGCAACACGTTCTGAGCGATCGACGGTCCGTCGGGTGCGCGCACACCCGACGGGCCTTCGCCCTGGCATGGGGCCGCGATCTTCGATGTTGGCGAAAGGGCGTCTCGGCGCGCTCGTCGCGGTGGGGTTGCTGCCTGCCGTCGTCGCCTGCGGAACGTCCGCGGCCGACCGCGAGCCGACCG
>JBAUGM010000465.1:0-2278 GCA_049679725.1 Tepidisphaeraceae bacterium | reverse complement strand
GTGATACACGATCACCAGGTCGAAGCGCTGCCGGTCGAGAAGCCGGTATTTCCGCAGGCTGTCGCGCGTGGTGTGCCCGGGCTCGGCCAGGTTGTGGATGCGGACCGGCCGCGCGGTGAACCGTTCCAGCTCGTGCTTCAAGTCGTCCGCGACGGTGCCGAAGCGGCGGTGCAGAACGGAACCGCCAAGGAGCAGCACGTCGTACGTCTCGTCGTGCCGCTGGATCGCCTGTTGCAGGATTCGTGTCTCGCCGAGCGATGCGAAATACGCCGCTTCGAGGCGGCGCGTTCCGAAGAGAGGGACTCCGCGCGACATCCAGTAAAGTCGCGACGCGCCTTCGAACAGCGCCAGCACGTAGACGACGAGCAGCGCTGCGAACACCAGGCGCCGGCGCGGCGAGGCGGACGAGCGGCGATTAACCGGGGAAATTCTCGCAATGCCCCTCTCCCCCGCTGCGGGGGAGAGGGGCAGGGGCTTAAGTTTGCCCGCATCTTTCGGGGGCGGTTCGTGGGGCGGCGGAGTGTCGGGGCATGTAGGTTTGGATGGTGGTTCTTGCAACGTCGTCTGGCACATGAGGAAATCGTCGGTGATCGCCGGTCGTTTTTACAAAACGAGCCAAAGACGTTGCGGGCACTTGACTGTGACCTCCAGACTTCCAGTCGTCCGACGGGGCTGGCCCGGCGGCCGATAGAGGGCTCTGGTCACGGAGGGTGCGATGGCGACGTGGGGAGAAACGCATTTCGGGGGGTTGATGTTGGGGGACAAGCGGCGGTCCGAGCGGCTGCCGAAACTGATGGATGCGCTGCTCCGGCATCCCGGCGGGACGCTGCCCGCAAAGTTGTCGGAGCCCGGCGATCTGAAGGCGTTTTATCGGATGATGAAAGCCGAGGAAGTCACGCACGAGGCGGTGCTCGCCACGCATTATGCCGTCACGCAGAAGCTCACCGCCGAGGCGTGCGCGAGCGGAGCCGTCGTGCTCATCCTGCATGACGCCACCGAGCTGGACTTCACTTCGAAGACAACGCTTCTCGACCAGCTCGGTCAGATCGGGCAGGGGACGCATCGAGGTTACATCTGCCACAACAGCCTGGCCGTGCGGGCCGACACCAAGGCCGCGCTCGGGCTCGCATCGCAAATCCTCCATCACCGGGCGGACGTGCCGAAGGGCGAAACGGTCAAGCAGAAGCGTGAGCGCGAGGACCGCGAGAGCCGGCTGTGGGTGCAGGGCGCCGAGCAGTCGGGCCCGCTGCCGCCGGCGGGGCTGGTCGTCGACGTCTCGGACAGCCTGTCGGACACCTTCGAGTACATGTCCTTCGAGATCCGCTCGGGCCGCTATTTCGTCCTGCGTTCGCGCGAGAATCGCAAGCTGCTCGATCCGGTCAACGAACGGTATTATCTCCATGAAGCAGTCCGCGCGCAGGAGAGCGTCCTCGAATGGGACCTGAAGATCCCCTCCGGCCCCGGGCGGTCGGCGCGGACGGCGCACCTCAAGCTGTCGTTCACGCCGGTGACGCTCGACGTGCCGGGCAAGCACAGCGGCGAGTATCCGAAGGATCCGCTTTCGATGTGGGCCGTGCGCGTGTGGGAGCCGCATGCTCCGAAGGGGGTCGATCCGCTGGAGTGGATCCTGCTGACGAACGTCCCGGTGACGACCGCGGCGGAAGCCCGCGAACGAGTGACGTGGTACGAAGCGCGGTTCGTGATCGAAGAGCTGCACAAGGGGATGAAGACCGGCTGCGGGATCGAACTGCTGCAACTCACCAGGATCGAGCGGCTCGAACCGGCGATCGGCATTCTGTCGGCGCTGAGCACGACGCTGCTGCAACTCCGCGACGCGGCCCGCGCACCGGACGCCGACACGCGCCCGGCGACGGAGGTCGTCGATGCCGAGTATGTCGAGGTGCTGACGCAGCATTACAGGACCCGCCTCACCGGCACTGTGACGGTCAAGAAGTTCTACATGCACGTGGCCCGCCTCGGCGGCCACCAGAATCGAAAAGGCGACGGCTTTCCCGGCTGGCTCACCCTCTGGCGGGGCTGGATGCGCCTCGAAGAGATGACCACCGGTTATCGCCTCGGCCGCCGAGAATCACGAAAGACTTGTGGGCAAACTTAAGCCCTGCCCTCTCCCCCCGCAAAGCCGGGGGGAGAGGGTGTTTCGAGAACGCATGCGTGAGGGTGCGCTACCGCATTCCCGCGCATTCCCGCGGGCTGCTTCTCTCCCTGGCCGCAAATCCGCTATAGTTTCTCTGATGGTTCGAAGCGGCACATGCCGCCC
>JBAUGM010000464.1:0-11030 GCA_049679725.1 Tepidisphaeraceae bacterium | reverse complement strand
CAGGAGTGGGAGCAGAGGACGCCTCGGCGGGCTCGAACAGCTCGAGGATGGCGGCCTCGTTGACCACGCCGTCCACCGTCTGCCCGACCGCCTGCTGCGCCGTCAACTGCAGCAGCGCCGCCGCCGGAGAATTCATGAGGAGGATGCGGCGGTGCGCGTCGGTGACGAGGAACGGATCCGGGAGCGTGTCCACCAGCGCCGCCAGGTCCGCGCGCTGATCGCGCAGGTCGGCGAGCTGCTTCTGCGCCTGGGCCGCGACGACGTTCAATCGCCCGGAGAACAGCCGCAGGTCTTCCGCGCCGCGCGGCTCGGCGCGCACGTCCCACTCCCCCGCCGACATCCGCTCCGCCGCCGACGCCAGCTCGCGCACGGGGTTGATCCATTGACGCAGCAGCAGCCGCGCCAGCACCGCCGTCGCCAGCAGCGCGCACACGACGCCCGCGGTGAGCACGATCCAAGTGGGCGTGCGCAAGTCAGCCCAGTAGCGCTGCGGGTAGCTGAGGCGGACGACCGTGCCGTCGCGGTCGTTCGGATCGAGCAGCTTCGCGACGTAGACGGAGCCTTCACGAATGGTTCGGCTCTGCCGCACGTCGCTGCCCGCCCTTCCGCCGCGCGCGGCGAGCACCTCCGGCCGGCCGTTGTGATTCTCCATGACCTGCGCGCTGGCGTGGGTGTCGAGCAAGACCTGTCCGTCGCCGCCGATGAGCGTGACGCGCGTTTGCAGTGCATCAGCGGCGCTGCGGAGTTGCGCCTGCTGGTCCGGGGTCATCGATTCGCCCGTTCCCACGAGCCACTGGCGAACGAGCGCGGTCAGGTTGTCGAGTTCCCGAATTTGCTCGATGCGCATCGCCCGCTGCCCCGACCAGTAGATCGCGACGCCGCACACCGCGACGATCAGCGCCATGATCAGCGCGAACGGGAGCAGCAGGCGAAGGAGGAAGGGGCGGGGGGTCATGCGTTCAGTATATGACATCTCCCGTGGTGATCTGAGAGGTGTCGGAGTAGGGAGTGTCGGGGTATCGGAGTAGTATCAGTGCATGGCAAGCACCTTCAAAGAACTTCGCGTTTGGGAGAACGCCATGGATCTCGCCATGGAAGTCTTCGAGATCAGCAAGCAATTCCCTTCCGACGAGCGCTTCTCCTTGACGGACCAGATGCGTCGTTCGAGTAGATCGATCGCATCCCAACACAGCGGAGGCGTGGCGAAAGCGCCGGTACAAGGCGGCATTCATTAGCAAACTCAGCGACGCCGAAAGCGAAGCTGCCGAAACGCAGACCTGGATCGAACTGGCGCTTCGGTCAAAGTACATCTCAGCAGACGTAGCGCGGCGACTCGATGCGAGGTGTGAAGAGATTCTTGGACAGTTGGTGACGATGATCCGAGACGCAAATAGCTGGTGTCGCCTCTCCGAGCGGCATTGAACGTTGGGTTACTCCGACACCCCGATACCCCCTACTCCGACACTTCTTACGTCTCCCCGTCCTCCGGCGTTTCCTGCAACCGATACCCCACCCCGCGCACGGTGTGCACCAGCCAGTTCGCGCTGCCGAGCTTCTTGCGGATCGCCGTCACGTGGACGTCGATGGCGCGGTCGGTGACGAACACGTCTGATCCCATCGCCTTGTCCATCAACTGGTCGCGCGTCAACACGCGGCCGCGCGCGTTGACCAGGGCGGTGAGAAGCTTGAACTCCGTCAGCGTGAGCCGCGCGGGCTCGCCGTTGACGGAAACCTCGTGCTTCGACGTGTCGATCGTCAGCGGCCCGGCCTTGAGGATCCCGGCTTCGCCCCCTTCGGGCGCGGCGCTCTGCTCGGCGCGACGCAAGACCGTGGTCAGCCGCGCCAGCAGGATCTTCATGCTGAACGGCTTGGTCACGTAATCGTCGGCGCCCAGCGTCAGCCCGACGACGACGTCCGTCTCCTCACCCTTGGCGGTGAGCATGACGATCGGCACGTTCGCCGTCCGCGCGTCGGCCTTGAGCCGGCGGGCGACTTCCGTGCCGTCGACGCGCGGGAGCATCAGGTCGAGGATGACCAGGTCCGGCACGTGCCGCTGCGCCAGCTCGATCGCTTCGGCGCCGTCCAGCGCGCACAGGACGTCGTAACCGTTGCGCTGAAGGTTGTAGGTGACGAGGTCGACCAGGTCCTTCTCGTCATCGACGACCAGGATCGTGCGCTTGCGGTTCTGTTGCGGCGGTTGCGTCACCATGGCAGATTGTCGCGAATCGCTGCGGGTCATGTCAGGCCTCCCACGCCTTGCCAGAGAATATGTCAACATGCTCATGCCCGGCCACTGCATTCCGGCTGGGCCCGGCGGTCAAGTCGCTAGCGCCGCCTTAGCGCGGGGTTCACACCAGCCTTGCCGAAGCCTCGCTGACGCGCCATCATCGGCCTCCATGAAGATCTACACCAAGGCGGGCGACGACGGCTCGACAGGCCTGATCGGCGGGGACCGCATCCGCAAATCCGACCCCCGCATCGACTGCGTCGGCCAGGTCGACGAGGTGAACGCGTCGCTCGGGTGGTGCGCCGCCGCTTGCCTGTCACGAGCGGAGTCGAGTGGCCTGTCACGAGCGGAGTCGAGTGGCCTGTCGCGAGCGGAGTCGAGTGGCCTGTCGCGAGCGGAGCCGAGTGGCGGCTTCGCGGACCAAATCGCTTCCCTTCACCGAATTCAGAACGACCTGTTCGTCATCGGCTCGCACCTCGCACTCGCGGAAGCCGCGACCGCCGGCGCGTCGCTCCCGCCGCTCGACGAATCGATGGTCTCGCGCCTCGAAATGGAGATCGACGCCGCCGAGCGCGACCTCGCCCCGCTGCGCAACTTCATCCTGCCGGGGGGGACGGAACTGGCGTCGCGGCTGCACCTGGCGCGCACCATCTGCCGGCGCGCGGAGCGCCGCATCGTCTCCTTCGCGCTGGACCGCCCGGTGCCCGCCGTCATCGTCACGTACCTCAACCGGTTGAGCGATTGGTTGTTTGTACAAGCGAGATACGCCAACCACGTCGCCGGCGTGGAGGATGTGCCCTGGACGAAGTGATATGAGCGCCGCTGTCTGCGCGCGACGCGCGGCTTGCGGCTTCGCGGATCGAGAATCGTGGAACGAAGGGGCGCCAGGTCCGCGCTTCCCGATCCGCGAAGCCGCAAGCGGCGTTTTCGACGCGAATCACGCGTATTGTCCTCAAGAATCGTCGCCTTGCCTCCCCGCGCCGGTGATCTTACGATCTTCCCTCTTTTCGCTTACCCAACGAAGGACGATTCGATCATGGCGTTGCGCATTCTGGTTGCCGACAAGCTGGCTGAAGAGGGGCTCGATTTTCTCAAGGGCGCGGGGATCGCCTTTGACGTCAAAGTGGGCCTGAGCGACGAGGAACTGGCGGCAACGATCGGCGAGTACGACGCGATGATCGTCCGCTCCGCGCCCAAGAAGGCCGCGATCTCCAAAGCGCTGCAGAACCCCGGCAAGCTCACGGCCATCGCGCGGGCGGGCGTGGGCGTCGACAACATCGACCTCGAAGCCGCCACCGCCAAGGGCATCCTCGTCATGAACACCGCCGAGGCGTCCACGCTCTCCACCGCCGAGCACGCGCTGGCGCTGATGATGAGCCTGGCGCGCAAGATCCCCCAGGCGCACCAGGGCCTCCGTTCCGGCGCGCTGGAGTGGAAGAAGCGCAGCGTCTACCAGGGCACGCAGTTGGCCGGGAAGACGCTGGGCGTCGTCGGCCTCGGGCGCATCGGGCGGACCGTCGCCAGCCGCGCGATCGCGATGGAGATGAACGTCCTCGGGTTCGACCCGTACTTCTCCTCCCCCACCGCGCTCGATGGCAAGGTGAAGATGATTCGCGATTTCGACGAGTTTTTGTCGCAGATCGACGTGATCACCTTCCACGTCCCCGGCGGCGAACAGACGAAGCACCTGCTCAACCGCGAGCGCCTCTTCAACAAGGCGCGGCCGAACCTCCTCGTCATCAACGATGCGCGCGGGGAAGTCGTTGACGAGTTCGCGCTGGCGGATGCGCTGAAAGAGAAGAAGATCGCCGGCGCGGCGATCGACGTGTTCCAGACCGAGCCGCCGCAGAAGGATCACCCGCTCTTCGGGCTGGAAAATGCGGTGATCACGCCGCACCTCGGCGCCAGCACCGACGAAGCGCAGACGGCCGTGTCGGTCGACGCGGCCAAGGCGATCGTCGCGTACCTCCGCAACGGCGAGATCCGCGGCGCCGTCAACGCCGGCGGGATCAAGCTCGACCTGCCCCCCGACGAAGCGCCGTTCGCCAAGCTCGCCAGCCGCATGGGCACGCTCCTCGCCGGGCTGTGCGAGGGCGGCTACAAGACGATCACCCTCCGCGTACACGGCCCGCGCACGCAGAAGCACTCGAGCACGTTCCTGCGCCTGGCGACGGTCGAGCTGCTCAAGCCGCACCTGGCGACGCCGGTGAACGTGATCAACGTCGAGCACCACGCGAAGCAGCGCGGGATCGAGCTGGCGCGGATCGACGAGCCGACGCCGCCGCAGGGATTGGCGGGCGACATCATCGAGCTCCGCGCCGAATCGCCCAACGGCGGCGAGTGCCACCGCGTGCTCGGCACGGTTTACGCGGATGGTTTGCCGCGCGTCGTGCGCATCGACGGTTATTCGATGGACATGATCCCCGAGGGGAACATGGTCCTGATCATCAACCGCGACCAGCCGGGCGTGATCGGCGTCGTGGGCAGCAGCTTCGGCGACGCCAACGTGAACATCGCGGACATGGTGATCAGCCGCGAGATCGCGCCGGACGGGAGCGCGACGGCGCTGATGGTGATCAAGACGGATAGTGATCCGACGACGGCGCTGCTGAACCGACTTAAGGCGCGACCGAACATCGTGCGCGTGAAGTCCCTGGTGCTGCCTCCGCGCGGGGTGTGAGCGCATCGTACGAAAAGCGGCAGAATCCCCGGGACTGCGCTGCGCTACCCCACGGGGCGTAGCGCAGGGAGCGTTGCGACCGGAGCGCAGTCCCGGGGATCCGGTCCGTTTCAATCCTTCATTGCTTCGCGCCTCAACCCGTTCTGACACCATACCGCTGCCTGGGGTCCCTGCTTGTTGCGAACGTACTTGTACGCGTTCACCTGATAGGACCGGTTGTCGAGCATGTCGTGCTTGTCGTCATGTGCCCACACACGACCGGGAAGCCACTTGGTGATCGCCAGCGAGGAGAAACACTTCGCGTCACCGATTGCTTTGTTGAAGGCCCGCAGGTCGATGGGCAGCTCGGCAACGATGTGCGCATGTCGATCCGCGCAGGACACCACCAGTACCCGATATCCCAGCCTGATCAGTCGCTGTGCGATCACCGTTGCGACCAGCAGCCGCAGCTCGCGCGGGATCTCCACCGCGTCGGGTGAATGCTCTTCGTGGTAGTTGCGCAGTCCCTCGTGTTCTTCCGGGGGTGGTGGATTCTTGTAATCACCGCTGGAGTGGATGTTGTGATCGTGACTGCGGAAGCCGCGGTGATCACCGGGGAGCCAGGCGCAGTAGGTGCCGATGTCGACGCGCCACCATGCCCTGCCCTTCTGCGGCATGTAGTGAATGAAACAAGCGCGTGCGATGAAGTCAACGAAAAACAGGAATCCCCGGGACTGCGCTGTGCCCGCTGTCGCGTGCTGCGCTACGCCCCGGGGCGTAGCGCAGGGAGCTTTGCGACCGAAGCGCAGTCCCGGGGATTCATCATGTTCCGAGGTGCAAGCTACCGCGTATTCGACCCCATCGGCGTCAGCACGTTCAACTGCCCGCGCTTGATCGTCAGCGGAACCGCCTCGATCGGCGCTTCCGGGCACACCGCGGCAAACTCATCGTAGTACTTGTTGATGAACGTGCGCGTCGCCCACGCCGTGCCATCTGCTAGCCCGCAGATGGTCGTGCCGGGCATGATGCCCATCGTCTTTTCCAGCTCGAGCAGCATCTCAAGGTCGCTTGCCTTGCCGTAACCATCCAAAATGCGGTCGAGGATCTTGCGCATCCACGCGCTGCCCTCGCGGCAGGGGGTGCATTGACCACAACTTTCGTGGGCGTAGAAGCGCACGCAGTTGCGCAGGGCCTTCACCATGTCGGTGTGCTCGTTCATGACGATCATGCCCGCCGTGCCGAGGCCCAGGCAGCCGCCGCGGAATCTCACGTCGTCGAAGTCGAGTTTGATGTCGAGCTGGTTGGGGCCGAGGACGCCCATGGAGATGCCGCCGCAGATCGCGCCCTTGAACGCGCCGCCCTTCATGCCGCCGGCCATGTCGATCGACTGCTGGAGGGTGATGCCGAGTTCGTTTTCATAGACGCCGGGCTTGTTCACGTGGCCGGACATGCCGAAGAGCTTGGGGCCGGGGGAGCTGGGCGTGCCCATCGATTTGAACCACTTGGGCCCTTCGATCGGCCCGCGCTCGATGACGGGCGGGACGAGGCAGAGGGTTTCGACGTTGTTGATGACCGTCGGCCGCGCGAATGCGCCGGCGATGGCGGGGAACGGCGGCTTGTTGCGCGGCCAGCCGCGCTTGCCTTCGAGCGCTTCGAGCAGCCCCGTCTCTTCCCCGCAGATGTACGCGCCGGCGCCGCGGTGGACGTAACACTCCAGCGCACGGCCGCTGCCGAGAATGTCCTTGCCGAAGATGCCGTGGTCGTACGCTTCCTTCACCGCGAGCTCGAGCACCTTCGCCTGGCGATGGTACTCGCCGCGGATGAAGATGTACGCGATGTCGCACTGCGTCGCGAGCGACGCGATCACGATGCCTTCGAGCATCGAGTGCGGGTCGTAGTCGATCAGGTAGCGGTCCTTGAACGTGCCGGGCTCCGATTCGTCCGCGTTCACGGCCAGGTAGTGCGGTCCCTTCTTCTCCTTCGGCACGAACGACCACTTCTGCCCGGCGCTGAACCCCGCCCCGCCGCGACCGCGCAGGCCGGAGTCGGTCACGGTCTTGATGATGTCCGCGGGGGTCATCGCCAGCGCCTTGCGCAGCGCGACGTAGCCGCCGGTGGCGACGTAGTCGTCGTAGCGGACGAGCTTGCGCTGGCTCGCTTCGAGGGGGATGCGTTTGGTGAGGACGGGTTCGGTGAACGCCATATTTGAACTCGATTTATCTAGCCGCAGATGAACGCGGATGAACGCGGATAAGACTAATCTGATCTGCGTTCATCTGCGTTCATCTGCGGCTTATCCTTCTGCACGATCACTTCATCAATCGTCGTTCGCCGCAGCGTCATGTTCGGCTGCTCGGGGTGCGGCACTTCTTCGACGTTATCCGCTCGGTACACGACCTTCCGCGGGTGCTTCACGTCGGTCTTGATCGCCTTCTTGACGAAGCCGACCTGTCGTCCCAGCCACCCGAGAAAGCTGTCGGGCGTCTTGTCGGGCATCAGTGTTTCCCGTGTCCGTTCTCTTCCCACGTGATCGACGGGTCCTTGTAGTCGTGCGGATCTTCGGGCAGCGCGTCGAGCACCTTGTCGAACTGCTCGACGCTCGTCGTCTCGTGCAGCACTTCGTTCACCAGCGCCGCCGGCGCGGTGCCGCAGGAGCCGAGGCATTCGAGCTCGACGAGGGTGAACCGCCCGTCGGGCGTCGTCTCGCCCACGTCGATGCCGAACTTTTTCTTGCAGTGGTCGGTCAGCGCCGCCGAATCGCAGATCTCGCACGAGAGCGATCGGCAGATCTGCACGAGGTACTTGCCCTTCGGGCGCAGCCAGTACTCCTCGTAAAACGTCGCCGTATCCATCACCTCAGCCGGCGCGATCTCGAGAAACGCCGCGATCTCCTCCATCGCCTGCGTGGGGATCCAGTTGTACGCGTGCTGAATCGCGTGCAGCGCGGGGAGCAGCACGGCCCGCTTGGTCGGATAGCGCGGGAAGTACTTGTTGGCGAGGTCGATCTTCATGTCGTCGGTGAGGTAGGGCTCCGCGCGACGTTCGACGACTTCGGTGCGACGATTCTCGGTAATCCAAGCCATACGTTTCCTAGCTATATGTCCTCTGCGGAGACTTTTTCAGCAGCGGCCTCACGTCTCGCTCGACTTGTTCGAATAACGCCGACGATCATCACCGCAGTCAAGAGCATCATGGCTCCAAAGATCCCAATGTCGCTCCATAAGCCGTCTGCCGGTCGGTTGCGCGAAGGCTTCATGGGATCATAAGTCACGCGAACACTTTGGAAGACCGGAAACGTTCACGGTATGGGAGCCACGGCCGAGAAGAACGGAAGAGTCGTACGCATACAGGCCACGCATGACGAAGAAACAGAGAATCGCGAAGCCGCCGAACGGAATCGCGATGTACTTCACGAGTGGCGAGACTTGTGGCTCTTCCGACATCAGCCCTACCTATCCAACTCCGCTGCGTGCGCAACACGACGTGCTTTACAGCACATGAAACAACCGGTCCTTCTTCAGTGCGCGATCGAACGTTACCGTGTGATCGCACCCGGCGGAATGCGCGATGCGCGCGATGACGTAGTCTGAAAAGTCGCCCTTTCCGCTCCGAAAGTCGTCCAACGCAAGCCACAGCGCATCCTTGCTCTCGCAGGCAAACTGTTCGCTGAGCAGGATCTTCTCCAGCACGTCTTCGAGCTGCTTGCGCTTCAGGCCGTACACGTCGGAGAGCACCCAGATGGTCTCACAAAGGACGATGACACTGACAAACAATCCGGCCGCGGGCGCCTTGTCGATGAGGCGGGAAACCGTCGCGGCCTGGGCCGGTTCGTCCTGCGTCAGGTGCCGGACGAGAACGTTCGTATCGATGCCGATCATGCCGACCTTCTCGCGTGCCGCCGGACCGCGCGATTCATCTCTTCGACGGACACGGGTCTGGCTAACCTCGGCGTCGCACAGATTCCCTTGAGGTCGCGGGCGTCGAAGACTGTCGGCCTGACCATCACCGTTCCATCATCCTGAATGATGAAGTCCACCTGGTCGCCCGGCCGAACGCCCAGATGCTCCCGCACCGGCTTGGGTAGGACCATCTGCCACTTCGACGTCAGCGTTGCGGAAGCCATTGTTCTCCTTACGATTCGTAAGAATTCTACGATCCCGTAAGACGAGTGGCAAGAATCAACTGGCCAGCAGCTTGCGCACCCCCCGCTCGATCACCTGTGAACGACTCATACCATGCTCGGCGGCAAACCGATCTGCGGCCTTCAGCAGGGCTTGTTCGATCGAGATTTGGACGCGCTTGGACGGTCGACTTCGCCTGCTGGATTTTGCCTTGCGCATCGCGCGGCGCCACCGCGCTTCTTGCGCCTCCGTGAGAGGCTTTCCATCTCCGGGTCGGATCCTTTCACACTCTTGATAGATGGCTTCCTTCTCGGCAGCACTGAGCCTGTCGAAATCCCTTCCCGTCATTTCATGGTCCCGTCGCTTCGTCATCGCCTTCTCCTGCGCTCACGCCGTTTTTCGCGTTCATTCAGCGGTCTGGCGTGAACGACATACACGGTCTGCTCGGGATCGTAAAAGTTATATCGCGTGAATCCAACGCTCTCCCGTTCCACGACCCGCGACGCGGTATTTGCCCTTGCCGACGCACTCTTCACGTTTGCCGCGGGCGATGATCGACTCGATCTCCGCCACGGTCACGCCGTGCCTCGTCGCGTGGTCCAGATTCCAGGAATTCCATCGGCAGCCCGCGTTGCTCACCGATCCAACTCCGCCGCGATCACGTTGATGCTGCCCAGCACCGCCACCACGTCGCTGATCATGTGCCCTTCGATCAGCTTCGGAAACACCTGATAATTGATGAAGATGCACGGCCGCGTGCGGGCGCGCCAGGGGACGCTTTCGCCCGCGCTGACGATGTAGTAACCCAGCTCGCCGTTGGCGGATTCGATGCAGTTGTAGACTTCGCCCTTGGGGGCCTCGAAGCCGCGGTTGGTCATGATCAGCTCGAAGTGCTGGATCAGCCCCTCGATGCTGCTGTAGACCTGATCCTTCGGCGGGAGCACGTCCTTGCCTTCCGGCGAGACGTTGACCGGGCCGCCGGGGAGACGATCGATCAGTTGGCGGATGATGTGCAGGCTCTGCTTCATCTCCTCCAGGCGCACGAGGTAACGGGCGTAGACGTCGCCGGTCGTCATGATCGGGACCTTGAAGTCGACGGCCTTGGTGCCCTGCCCATCCCAGTTGTCGGCGAAGCAGAGGTACGGCTCGTCCTTGCGGATATCGCGCCGCACGCCGGCCGATCGCGCCATCGGGCCGGTCATGCTCCAGGCGATCGCTTCTTCGCGGGTGATCGTGCCGATGCCCTTCGTGCGGTCGACGAAGATGCGGTTTTTGTTGAGCAACTTCTCGACGTCCTCCATCGCGCGCGGCATCTGCTCGTCGATGAACTTCTTGACCATCCGCTTGAACATCGCCTCGTCGGGCAGGTCCATGTTCAACCCGCCGACGCGCGTCCAACTGGTGTGGAAGCGCTGGCCGGACATGAACTCGACGATGTCGTAGATGACCTCGCGCTCATTGAAGCCGTAGAGGAAGGCGGTGAACGCGCCCAGATCCAGGCCCGCAGCGCCGACGCACAGCAGGTGCGACTGGATGCGACCGAGTTCGCCCGCGATCGTGCGCAAGACTTTGCAGCGCGGCGTCAGTTCGATGCCCATCAACTTCTCGGCGGCGCCGTGCCAGGCCAGTTCGTTGTAGATCGGGGCGCTGTAGTCCATGCGGTCGACGATCGTGACGTACTGGTTGTAGTTCAGGTGCTCGCCGAGCTTTTCGAACCCGCTGTGGAGGTAGCCGATGTGCGGGATGCATCGGGTGATGCGTTCGCCGTCGAGCTCGAGGACGAGGCGGAGCGTCGTGTGGGTCGCCGGGTGCTGGGGGCCGAAGTTGAGCGTCCAGCGGTTCGCGCCGTCCGCGCCGCCGGGGGATTCGGGGGGAAGCAGGTCGGGCGAGGCTTCAGAGAGCGTGTAGGGCATGACGAACGGGCCTTTCGAGCGCGATTATAGCGGTGAGATGGGATCGTGCCAGACTTCACAGAAGCGTCAGAACGCTTTAGTCCATGAAGAATCCCCGGGCTCCGCTTGCG
>JBAUGM010000463.1:0-5863 GCA_049679725.1 Tepidisphaeraceae bacterium | reverse complement strand
TACCACTCACGCGCGCGCGGCCGGTCACGGCCCAGACAACTCGCCCCGATCCGTGCCCGCAACGGCCAGATCGCGGCGGTTCACCAGCCCGCTCGGCCTACTTGCCGCCCGGCTGGTAGATCTGATCGAACGTCGCCTTGTCGGCGAAATGGTCCGCGGTGGCCTTCGACCACCCCCCGAACACGTCGTCGATCGTGAACAGCTCGATCTTCGGGAACTTGCCCTCGTACTTCTTCGCGGCCGACGCCAGGCGCGGACGGTAGAAGTGCCTGGCGGCGATCTCCTGGCCCTCTTCCGAGTACAGGTGCTTCAGATACTCCTCGGCGATGCTGCGCGTGCCCTTCTTGTCGACGACCTTGTCCACCACCGCGACCGACGGCTCGGCCAGGATGCTGACGGACGGGTAGACGGTTTCGAACTTGTCGGCGCCGAACTCCTTGCCGATCAGGAACGCCTCGTTCTCCCAGGAGATGAACACGTCGCCGAGGCCGCGCTGGGCGAACGTCGTCGTCGAGCCGCGGGCGCCGGAGTCGAGCACGGGCACGTTCTTGAACAGCGCCGCGACGAACTCCTTGGCCTTGGCGGCGTCGTTGTTGTTGTTCTTCAGGGCGTAGCCCCAGGCCGCCAGGTAGTTCCAGCGGGCGCCGCCCGAGGTCTTGGGGTTGGGGGTAATGACCGAGACGCTCGGCTTGACCAGGTCGTTCCAGTCCTTGATGCCCTTCTGGTTGCCCTTGCGGACGACGAACACGATCGTCGACGTGTACGGCGAACTGTTCTCCGGTAGGCGCGAGAGCCAGTTGTCCGGGAGCAGTTTGGCGTTCTTCGCGATCGCGTCGATGTCGCCGGCGAGCGCGAGCGTCACGACGTCGGCCTCGAGCCCGTCGATGACGGCGCGGGCCTGCTTGCCCGACCCGCCGTGCGACTGGTTGATCGTCAGGTCCTCGCCGGCCTTACCCTTCCAGTGTTTCTGGAAGGCGGCGTTGTACTCCTCATAGAGCTCGCGAGTAGGGTCGTAGGAAACGTTGAGCAGCTCCTTCTGGGCGCTGGCGGGAGTAGCGGTAAGGCCGGTAAGAATGGTGAATGAAGAAAATACGATCAGAGAGAGTTTGTGGAATGCACGCATGGGACTGTCCTTTCAGTTCATGAAGCGATAAGGGAAAGCAGTGTTGTCATCCTGAGGTAACCCGAAGGATCTGGCCGCGGGCGAAGGGGCCATTCGGTTCGGAGCGAGATCCGTCGGAGTACCTCAGGATGACGGTTGCGGATTTCGTTCCGCGAGGTCTGAGGGCATGTCAACAGCGGTCGAGCGATAGCCGGCGGGCCACGCCGTCCGCCCCTCTCCTCTGCCTTCTCCCCGGCGCGCCGGGGAGAGGGAGGGAAGTCGATTGATGGTTCAGGTCGTTACGCATGAGACTAGATCTGCAGTTGGAACTGCCCACGGAGGACGAACTGGTCCTCGTCGCTGCCGAACACGCCCAGGCCCGTCTGGTTCGACGGCGCGCCGTCGGGGAGGTAGACGACGTCGACCGTGAACTTCGCCCGGTGCAGGTACGCGCCGTCGGGGCCGAGGAAGTAGTTGGCGCCGATGGTGAACTCGTTGAACGTGTCCTCGTCGCCCGCGGCTACGTCGTCGAGCTTGAGGATGTCGTACCGGCCGAAGACTTCGACCTTCTTGTTGAGCAAGTAGCCCGCCTGCGCGAGCGCGCCCCAGTCGAAGGCGTCGTCGGCGCCGCTCTCGGTCTGGTTGCCGAGGAGGGCGGCGTACAGGCCGAGCCCGTCGGCGTTCTCCCACTGCGCGTCGACGGTGGCGCGGAGAATGTCGGTGTCGCCCGCCTGTGTGAAGTCGGCGCCGCCGCCGACCACGAAGAGCTGCTCCTTCGTGCCCTTGGCGGTGAAATCCTTGTAGTTCGCCCAGTCCCCGCCGAGCTTGTACTCGACGCGCCCGCCGACGCCCCAGTCGCCGGTCGCGGTGTCCTCGAAGGTGGTGTTCTTGCTGTTGGCGCCGTCGTGCAGCGCGACCTCGGCGCGAACCTCGTCTTCCTTCCCGCCGCCGTAGATCAGGCTGAACCCCTGCACGCGGTCGGTCTGATTGCCGCCGAGGACGGCGTCGAGCAGCGAGCGTTCGACGGCGAGCTGCTGCGTGAAGCTCACGTCTTTCTCGTGCGACCAGGATTCCTTGAACTGCCCGAACTTGACGGACCACTGCGGCTTGAACTTGTAGGCCGCCCACGCGTCGAGCAGCGAGACGGCGCCGCCGGAGCGGTTGGTGTCGAAGACGAAGCTGTAGGTGAAATCGGGCGAGAAGGCGTTGCCGTCGAAGCGGAAGCGCGCCCGGCGGTTCTCGAAGCCGCTCTCGACGTCATCGTCGCCGTCGGCGTCCTCGCCGAAGTTGCTGACGTAGCGGAACTGCCATTGCAGCGCCGGCTTCAGCGAGAAGTTCCCGTCCTCGCTCTTGATGAAGAACCCCTTGTCGTAACCGGCCGTGATCGGGGCGCCGCCGCCAAGCTTGCTGCGCTTCTGGGCGTCGGTGAGCACGGCATCCTTCGTCTGCGCGGCGGATTGGGCGGCCTGGTTCGATTCGAGCTTCGAGATGCGCTGCTGCAACTCCGCGAGTTGCTTCTGCAGCTCTTCGCGCGTCGGCTCCTGCTGCTGAGCGGACGCGACGGACGAGACGGAAATGGTGGCAGCCAACGCCGCCGCCGAGAGGGCACGCTTCATACGAAAGTTCCTTCCCCGGTCGAGGGAGAGTGCGCCGGATCACCGAGATTCGGCAAAGGTAGAGTTACTGGTTATCGGTCAGGGAGACGGCGTCGCGCTAGCGGTGGCGACAACAACAGCAAAATGGGCGGGGCATGAGCATGGCGGACGAAGAATATCACCTGCTCGGCGCGAATCCAGTCAAATCCTATATTTTTTATTGGTTTTATGTAACTTTATTTTTCACATGCGTTTACAGTCAACATATATTCCGGCCTGCGGTTGGCGCAGTTGAAGTCGCCGCATAAGTTCGTATTTTCTCGCATCATGCGATCGAACTCACAGACGCGCGGCCTCGGTGTCGTTTCCGTCACGTTGCTCGTCGTCGCGCTGGCATTGGCCGGTTGCGACGCGCGGGACAGCGCGACCGCCACCCCAGGCGGCGACGGAAGCACGACGGAGGCGGAGGCGCCGGCCGAGGTGCGCATCGGCTACTTCGCGAACCTCACGCACGCGCAGGCGGTGCTCGGCGTGGCATCCGGCGACTTCGAGAAGGCGATCGCGCCGTCGAAGGTGAAGACGCGCGTGTTCAACGCCGGGCCGTCGCTCGTCGAGGCGCTGTTCGCGGGCGAGATCGACCTCGGCTACATCGGCCCCGGTCCCGCCGTCTCCGCGCACGCCAAGAGCAAGGGTCGGGGCATCCGCATCGTCGCCGGCGCCGCAGCCAACGGCGTCGCCATCGTCGCGCGCGACGGCGCGGGCATCACCAAACTCGAAGATCTGAAGGGCAAGCGCATCGCCACCCCGCAGCACGGCAACACGCAGGACATCGCCGCCCGCTACTACCTTCAGCACGAGCTGAAGCAGGACAACCCCAATAACATCGTCCCCATTGCCAACGCCGAGCAGTCCGGGCTGATGGCGCGCGGCGAGATCGACGCCGCCTGGGCGCCCGAGCCGTGGGCCGCCCGGCTCGTCGCCGAGGCCAAGGGGAAGATCATCGCCGAAGAGAAGGACCTCTGGCCGAGCAAGCAGTTCACGCTCACGCTGATCGTCACGACGCCCGAGTTTCTGGAAAAGCACCCGGACGTGGTCGAGAAGATCCTGAAGCAACACCGCGTGATCACCGCCAACCTCCAGAAGGACCCGAAAGGCCAGTTGCCGGCGCTGGAGGCGGGGTTGTTCGCTCTGACCGGCAAGAAGCTGCCCGAGGGCGTGCTTGCCGACGCGATCACGCGCGTGCAGTTCACGGAAGACCCGCTGGAGGATACGCTGGTGCGCATGGCGCAGTGGTCGTACGAGGTCGGGTTCCTGACGCAGCCCCCGAAGGTGGATGGGCTGGTCGACACGACGATCCTGCGCAAGCTTCAGACTTCGGCGAGCTCAGTCGAGCCGCAGCAGGGCGGGACGCCGTGACCGTTGCGAATCCTCCTTCTTCACTATTTTCGAGCCCGGGTACGAACGCCCCGCCCGCTCAAGCGGGCTCGCCAGCGGGGAAGCTCGTTCTCCGTGGGATCGACAAGAACTTCGACGGATCGAACGTGCCCGCCCTGCGCGGCGTGAGCCTGACCTGCGAGCCGGGCGAGTTCGTCGTCGTCGTCGGGCCCAGCGGGTGTGGAAAGAGCACGCTGCTCAACATCGCCGCGGGGATGCTCCACGCCGACGCGGGTGAGGTGTCGCTCGACGGCCGGCCCGTCGAAGGTCCCGGCCCGGACCGCGCCATGGTCTTCCAGGACCACGGCCTGTTCGCCTGGCTGTCGGCGGAGCAGAACATCGAGTTCGGCTTGAAAATGCTCGGCGTGAGCAAATCCGAGCGGCGCGATCGCGTCGCCGCCGCGCTCAAGGCGGTGCACCTGACGAACAGCGCCAAGAAGCTCGTGCACGAGCTGTCGGGCGGGATGAAGCAGCGCGTCGCCATCGCGCGGTCGCTGGTCGTCGACCCCGCCGTGCTTCTCATGGACGAGCCGTTCGCGGCCCTGGACGCGCAGACGCGCACCCTGCTGCACGGGCAGCTCCAGGAGCTGTGGCTGCAAACGCACAAGACGATCCTGTTCGTGACGCACTCCGTCGGCGAGGCCGTGCGCTTGGCCGACCGGATCATCGTGCTGCACTCGCATCCCGGGCGCATCCGGCGCGAGATCAACGTGGACCTGCCCCACCCGCGCAACTTCGACAGCCGCGACATCAGCGAGCTGGTTCAGGTGGTTCGCCGGGAGATCGAAGACGAGGTGAATCGTGTCAACGCCATCGGGGCAGAGGACGTCTGGAAGCCTCAAGCGGCTGCTGATTTGGGTGCTCCTGCTGACGACGTGGGAGGCGGCATATAGGACGATCGGGTGGCGCGAGTGGGTCTTCCCGGCGCCGAGCCACATCGCCGATGCGCTGCTCGGACTGCTCAACGTGCACACCGCCTTCGGCGCGCCGTTCGGCGAGAGCTGGCCGAAGGCGCCGGAGGGGATGCGCGATCGTCACGACACGCTCTTCATCGCCAACGTCGTCAGCCTCACCCGGTTGAGCGTCGGGTTCGCATTCAGCATCGTGCTCGGGGCGCTGCTGGGCCTGGCGATGTGGCGATGGCAAGCACTCGACGAATTCCTCGGCCCGCTCTTCCTCGGATTGCAGACGCTGCCCAGCGTCTGCTGGGTGCCGCTGGCGATCCTGACTTTCGGCATCAACGAAACGGCCATCCTCTTCGTCCTGATCATGGGGAGCTTCTTCGCGATCGCGATCTCGCTGCGCGACGGGCTGCGGACGATCCCGCCCGTCTACAAACGCGCCGGGTTGATGCTCGGCGCAACCGGCTGGAAGCTGTACCGCTACGTCCTGCTCCCCGCGAGTTTGCCGGCCCTGGCGAGCAGCCTGCGCCAGGGGTTCTCCTTCGCGTGGCGTTCGCTCATGGGCGCGGAACTGCTCTTCGCGGTGGAGCATCATGGGCTGGGGTTCCTGTTGCAGAACGGCCGCGACCTGTCGGACGTGGCGCAGGTGATCGGCGTGATGGTCGTGATGGTGGTGATCGGGATGCTGGCCGATCGGTTTGGCTTCGCGCGCCTCGAGCGCGCCGTGCACCACCGCTTCGGCCTGATCGCGGCGCGATGATCGACGGACTTCGACTCTTCCTTCCAGGGCGATCGCATGTCCGCTCTTCTGTAGGGGCGAACCTTGTGTT
>JBAUGM010000462.1:0-11913 GCA_049679725.1 Tepidisphaeraceae bacterium | reverse complement strand
GCCCGAATGATGTTCTGAAGATCGGCCAACGACAGGTGGGAGAGACCGTTGCGTGAGGCCATGCTGTTTGCCGCGGCAGTGATGTTTTGCCCCTTTTCCGAATCACAACGATATCCCCGCCGCCTGTCAATCGCTCAGGTCGAGCCAAGGGTGGTTCATGAAAGGGCAAAGTCCCTTCATGCTTCCATGCCTGTACAGCAGATCAGTAGATCACTCAAATTACCCTTGAGAGCCTGAATCGCGTTATGCTCAGCTCGCATGGGGCGGACGTACACGCGAGTTCATCGATTATTGCAACTTCTGGCCGCGATCCAAGCGAAACGCGGGCTGAACGCGGCTGATCTGGCGACGCTCTGCGAGGTCCACGAGCGAACCGTCTACCGGGACCTCGACACCCTGAACGCGTCCGGCGTCCCCTGCGGGTTTGATCCGGAGACGGGGGGCTATCGCGTCACGCCTGGGTTTTTCATGCCGCCGGTCGAACTGACTTTCGAGGAGGCGATGGCGATCGTCGCGCTGCTCGAACAGGTCGGTGATGGCGCGCAGATCCCCTTCCTCGGCGCCGCGGCGCGCGCGGCCGAAAAACTCCGCTCACAGTTGCCGGCGGACCTGATCGATTCCGTCGAACCGACCGACGGGCGCATTCACATCGATCTGGCTCGCTCGGCAGGCGACGACTCCTGCCGCGACGTCTACGACGACATCCGCGATGCGATCGCCCGGCGGCGAATCGTGCTCTGCACCTACGAAAGCGTTAACCCGCATCCCGAACACGATACGCCGGCGACGTTCGAACTGCGTCCCTACGCATTGTGGTTCTGCCAGCGCGCGTGGTACGTCGTCGGACATCACGGCGGGCGAGGCGCCGTCCGACGCCTCAAACTCAATCGCTTCACATCCCTTCGCGTCACCGACCGCCCGTTCGCGATCCCCGATGACTTCGACCTGCGCGAGGACCTGGGCCTGGCCTGGCGGATGATCCGCGGCGAACAGCGTTACCGCATCGCCGTCCGCTTCGAGCCCGCCTTCGCCGACGCCGCCAGCGAGACGCGCTGGCATCCGACGCAGCAGGAAGAGTGGCACGACGATGGCCGAGTCACGTTACGGTTCGAGGTCGACGGCCTCGGCGAAATTCTTTACTGGGTGATGGGATATGCCGACGGCGCGACGGTTCTCGAGCCGCCGGAGTTAGCGGAGAAGGTTCGCGATCTCGCGGCAGCAACGGTCAAGCGGTATGGGTGAAATACAGTTATCGCGCCGGCCCACTATTCAAACCGGATGTTGTTGTGACTCAAGTCCAGCAGCGTGAGTCCGGTCACTCGATGGAACTCGTCACGGATTCGAAGGACAGCGGGCCAGCGATCTCCGAACCGTTCCGCCCAGAATGCTTCGCGCTCGGCCATCACGTCTTCCGTGAACGCCAGCCATTTGACCTCGTCGTCAGTGTAGGCAGACACGAAATCGACGATGAACGGCGGCTGGACAACGGTCATCTCGATGGCGAGCAATTCCTCGTCTGATCGTAGGAACCGGGGAACCTGATGCCCGGCGAGTTCGTCAACATCGCCGGCCGCCAGGAATCGATACGCCCGATGTTCCCGTGTATAATGGTCGCGGTTGTGAAGAAATTTGACGGCCGTCCTCTTGCTTGTTTGCAGGACAAAACCGTCTTTGCCGTCGCCCAGCCGCGCGACGAATTCCACCCTGTAGCGCGCGGCATATCGAACCGGGAGCGTATCCATGTCCCTCCTCCCCGCAAAGACGACGTGCTCACCGCTCGGGCATTCCGCTGATGTGACCTTGCTGCTTCACGTCGCCAGCGGCACGATCCCGCTGGCGCAGACGAGCGACGCCGCCCTCAAGCTCAAGCACGACACGCACATCACGTTCGGCCCGGCAAAGGTCGAAATCGTCGTTGACGGCGTTTCGCATTTCACGGACGTCACGATCACGGCTCGGCGGCCGAACAGCCTCTGGCTCGACCTCGCCTGAGAAAAAAGCCGCGACCGGATGTTTTAAGCCTGATCGCGGCATGAGGCCGCGCCTGGGTCGGCGCGGATGCGAATGGAACTACAGAAAAGTCCCTGCGAGACTATTCGCTTCAATTAGGCCGCGCTCGGGGGAGCGCGGAACTCTGTAGTTCACGTTGGCACCGTAAAGATGCCGGACCAGCTTGTCAAGTGGAATACTCCCGTAGGGATTTATGCGAGCGCGAATGGGGTAAGATTGCTCTTTAAGGACATGAAGGCACCCGAACTACTTAGCGCGTATCAGGCCCTACGCCGACGCGGCGTGAACCAAGACGACCTGCACGACGCAATTGTCGAGCTCATTCCCCGTTTGCCACATGTCAAAAACGTACTTGCGTATCTCGCGCGAGTGACGTTCAGGAAGAGAGTGAAAAGGGGCCCAATTCAACTCGCCCCCTGCCACCCGCGCAAGTGTCCCTCGCCAGAGGATGGCCTCTGCCAACAGGAGTCCATCTTGTCTGTACGTCACGCCATCGAACAACTCCCACTCCGAGAGCGGCGGGTCGTGCAGCTTTACTACCTCAACGGCGAAGCGTGCAATGCCATCGCGCGCCACCTTGGCTGGACGCCCGGGGCTGTCCGAAGCGTGCTTTTTCGAGCGCAGAAGCGATTGGCTGACTCCTTAGCTTACACAGCCGAGGACGATTGAAAAAAAATGTCGGAAGTTAGGGAGTGCACTGACACCACCATGTCAGTGACGCTTTCTATGTTCCCGCCATGTCGTTAAACGGCCGCGGCACGGACGCCGGGCGGGCGATGCTTTACGCCCTAATGCGGACGGAGCGCGACCGCCGGCTGTCGGCCGCGAGGGGCCGGCCGATCGCGCAGCGGAACCTGCGTCGGCTGTTGATGCGGCGGCTTGGATGCGTGTGCGGTGGGCCTTTTCGTGTAGACACAGCGGGCCAGTTCATGTCGGGGATGGGGATGCACGGCAAGGAGTCGAGAACGATGGATTCGTCTTTCGCCGACGCGTTCGGAAAACTGACCGGTGCGGCCTCGCCCTTCCCGTGGCAGCAGCGCCTCTATGACCGGTTCGTCGCTGGCGATCTGCCCGACTGCCTCGACATCCCGACGGGTCTGGGGAAGACATCCGTCATCGCGATCTGGCTATTGGCCAGGGCCGTTCAACCGATGCTGCCCCGGCGATTGGTGTATGTGGTTAACCGTCGCACTGTCATTGATCAGACGACCGACGAGGTCGAACGGATTCGCAAGAACCTGCCGCAGCCGCAGCATCTAGCTATCAGCACCCTGCGCGGCCAATTCGCCGACAACCACGAGTGGTCCGCCGACCCGTCGCGCCCAGCGGTGATCCTCGGAACCGTGGACATGATCGGAAGTCGGCTGCTTTTTTCCGGGTACGGCATCGGATTCCGGCTCAAGCCCTTGCACGCCGGCTTTCTTGGACAAGATACGTTGATCGTCCATGACGAGGCACACCTCGAGCCCGCGTTCCAAAAGCTGCTGATCGACATTGAAGAAGAGCAGAAAAAATCGCCCAAG
Organism: Tepidisphaeraceae bacterium; assembly: GCA_049679725.1. Taxonomy (GTDB): domain Bacteria; phylum Planctomycetota; class Phycisphaerae; order Tepidisphaerales; family Tepidisphaeraceae; genus DASYWJ01. The sequence continues at coordinate 8,380 of JBAUGM010000462.1, read as the reverse complement.
GACTTTAGTCCTTGTCGTGTCTTGGAAATGTCTGCCACCTCGCGCGGCGGCAACGACGAGAAGTGCTTTAGGCTGTTGGAAAACGAAAAGACCGAACCAACGGTCAAAGAGCGCATCGAGTCGAGCAAGACGATCCACCTCATCCCCTGTCCGGACGAAAAACAACTACCCGACCAAATCGCGAAACTGGCGATGAAATACGAAGGCTCCGGCCGGGCGATCCTCGTGTTTCTGCGGAGGGTCGAAGACGTCGAGAAGGTCGTGAACAAGCTGCCACCCGAGCGTACCCGGCAATTGACGGGCACACTCCGCGGCCGCGAGCGCGACCAACTCGTCGATGACCCGATTTTCTGCCGCTTCTTGCCCGATGCCGCCGCGGGAAATGAGACGGTCTACCTCGTCTGCACCAGCGCCGGCGAAGTGGGCGTGAACATCTCCGCCGACCACCTCGTCTGCGATCTCTCTACCTTCGACAGCATGGCGCAGCGGCTGGGGCGCGTGAACCGCTTCGGCAAGCGCGACGACACTGTGGTTCAGGTAGTGCATCCCGTCACCTTCGAAAACAACGAACGTGACGAGCGGAGGAAGAAGACGCTCGACCTGCTCCACTTGCTCAACGGCGATGGCAATCCGAAGGCGCTGGGCGACTTGGATCCCAACGCGCGCTTCGCCGCCTTCGCGCTGCCGCCGACGATCCCACCCGTTTCCGATATTCTTTTCGATGCCTGGGCGATGACGTCGATCCCAGGCAAGCTGCCGGGTCGCCCGCACGTCGAACCGTATCTTCACGGCATTGCCGAATGGGAACCGCCCGAGACGCACGTCGCTTGGCGCGAAGAAGTCGGCATCTTGACGGGCGAGCTGTTGGCGGACCACCCGCCCGAGACGCTGCTCGACGTGTACCCGCTCAAGCCGCACGAGTTGCTCCGCGATCGCAGCGATCGTGTTTGGAAACATTTGCAGGCGATCGCTGCCCGCCATCCCGACGCTCCGGTGTGGCTGATCGATGACGAGGGTGGTGTCGATCCAACAAAGAAATTGAACGAGTTGCAAGACAAGGCGCAGATCGCCGGCATCACCGTACTGTTGCCGCCCGAAGTCGGCGGATTGACGAAGGGCCTGCTCGACGGCAAATCCAAGACGGCGGATGATGTCGCCGACGAGTGGTACATGGACGATAGGCGATCCACGCAACGTCGCTTCCGAAAGCGAACGGACGACCCGAAGCCAAAGCGCGAACCGGAAATGAAGCTTATAAACGAGATCGACTTGCGACCGGCTGAGGATGACGACGACACCGGCCGAGATATCGTGCGACCCGACGATGCCGACGAGAACGCCGAGCTTCTGCCAGGGCGGTTTTGGCGCTGGTACGAGCACGTGGCAACCGGCGACACCGACGGCTCGAAAACCGCGGAACTGCCGATCAAGTGGAAACATCACACGGATGACGTGGTCAACGGCGTCGAGGCGTTCGTAAAGGGGTTATCGCTGCCGGACAACATTGGGCGCGCGATCACATTTGCCGCCAAGTGGCATGACCTCGGCAAACGGCGCGAACTCTGGCAACGAAGCATCGGCAACCCGAACCCGACCGAGTGGTACGCGAAGTCAGGCGGTGATTGGCGCTGGCGCGACAATACTCGGTACCGCCACGAGTTCGGCTCGCTTCTCGACGTCGAGCGCGACCCGGAATTTCAATCGCTGGATGACGACACGAAGGATCTCGTCCTGCACCTGATCGCCGCCCACCACGGATACGGCCGGCCGCACTTCCCGCCCGAGCGCGCGATCGACCCTGCGCCACCCGACCCAGCGCGCGTCGCGCCGCTCGCGGTCGAGGTCCCACTCCGCTTCGCCCGTTTGCAACGCCGATTCGGCCGATGGGGCCTGGCGTACCTTGAGTCCCTGCTCCGCGCCGCCGACTACGCCGCCAGCGCGAAGCCGTCGCCCGTACCGGAGGTGGGACCATGACCGCGCCTAACACGTTGTCAATCGATGTCGAGCTGACGAATCCGGGTCAATTCTTCGCATGCTGTGGGGTGTTGGAACTGGCGAGTAGATTGAACGATCAAGCTGTTGGCTGGTTCGCGGACGGGCAATTCTCGATCTTGAACGCACCGCAGGATGTCGTCGAGCGTTTCCTCGATTGTGAAATTTACGAAGCAAAACAATCAGTGAAATCCATGGAAGAGGAGGACAAGAAAAGTTCATTGCGGATCGGATCGCCGTTCAATCTTACCCTTGACTGGTGGCGGGAGCATGAGAATCCCGATTCGGGCGCGGTCGACGCCAAGCTGAAGACTTGGTCGGCCGGCATGAAGGTCTCAGACGTCTTTGATGCGACCTACGAATCAAAAGTGAAGAAAGGCGCTACCACGACGACGTACAACGGATTGCGCGGCTGGATGTCGCAGGCCGTTCGTGCCAGTCCAACGGGTTGGCTGCGCGACGCGTTCCCGATCAATTCGCCGAAGGCTTTCAATTATGACAGCCGGTTATCCCGGAATAACGCCCTGGACCTCGGCCACACATCGGGGGCGGTGTTTGCCTTTTCCCCAGCGATCGACGTGTTAGCGCTTGTCGGCCTACAAAGATTCCGACCAAAGGTGCTCAAGATTTGGACCCGCAACCTTTACTTCACCTGGCGAATCCCGCTCCCGGTCGACCTCGCGGCTGTGGCGGCGCAAGGCGTAGTCCCGCAGTTGATCGATTCGGAGTTCGAGTTCGCGATGGTCCGCCGCGACTCCAAGGGCAATTATAAACTTGTGGGCCACGCCCAACCTGTAAGGAGATCAAATGGCTGAAACGTTCACGATGTACAATGACCTGCTCAAGGATAGCGGTCCCGCGGCGCTTGTGCTCCGGCAACCTCTCATGTCTGTGGAAGGGCCGGAAGCTGTAATCTTTCCCCCGACCTACGCAAACCCCAAGAGCGGCGATCCGCCGATCTACAACATCGACACTTCCGCCGAGGAGGTCACACTCGCGAAGCAACTCACCAAGTTCGAGAAGACTCAGATCTTCGTGGACAAGGCACGGGTTGAACGCGGCAGAGAACGATCCACATGTGCCATCGACTCCATCGGCTCTCAAGCCAACCGCATCGAGCCGTTATTCAAGCGGGAGAAGTACAAGCACCTCGTCCCACAGATCGAGGTGTCGCACGCGGGCGGCCCAACCAACCTGCTTGACGCCGGCCACCGCATCGCCGACGCGATCGTCCGATTCTCCGAACTGCTCGTCGAGATTCATAACGCATTCACCGCTTATCAGAGCGGCGACCCCGAGCGGATGGCTCGGCTTGCTCCCACGTCCCTCGTCTTCGGGGCCTGGGACTCGCGCGGCACGCAGATCAAGATCCCGCGGGTCATCAACCTCCGCATCGACGCGACTGACGTCGAGCGCCGCACTCGCTCGGCCCAGTACGTGCCCGCGACCGACTACGTCGGGAACGGGCTGATCGATGAGGTCGACGAGAACACCGGCAGCGACCTCGGTTTCGCCGCCGTGCCGGCGACCGGGCAACTGGGCGGCGTTCGCGCCCGTGGCCCGATCGTGCGCAGCGGGTATGTCAACCTTGTGACCCTTCAATCGCTCGAAAATGGCGCAGAGCCCAGCGACCTTCAACGTTACATCCTCGGCCTGACGCTGGTCGCGTTGACCGCGCACGAGTCAGCCGTCTTTTCCCTTCGCCAGGGATGCCAACTCGTCGCGAACCCCGAAGAGACGACCACGCTCAAGGCAATTCTCGCGACCGGCAAGCCTGACGATCGTTTTAAGTTCATCGCCGCCGACGCCCTGACTTTCGCTACGGAGGCCGCCGAGAAGTTCGGCATCAACGCTCCCCGAACGGTCGCATTCGATTCCGTGCTCGCGAACAGAACCCGCGAGATCTGGGCGGAGGCGTCCGAAACTGACAAGAAGGCGCTTAAGGCAATCGCGAAGCTTCGTCCACTCACCCTCGCCGAGCTGGCGAGGTTCGCGAACCCAGACAACGATCCATTGGCGGCGATCGGTGCTGCCGTCAAAGCAGTGAAGGGCGGCAAGAAGAACCCGGGCAAGCTTCCCGAGAAAGCAAAGCGCGGTCAGCCGGTCATCGTGTCGGTGGAAGCATTCGCCGACGTCCGAAAGGCCGTGGAAGATCTGAAGGCACGCGACGGTATGGAAGAGGGCGTGACGAGAGTCGTCGAGTCCATCCAAAGCCTTCTCGACAACGATAAAGACAGTCACGCAACACTTAGGGCAATCGAAGGCGCTCTGAAGGATCACAAGAGACAGAGCAAGCAGCCCTCGGTGCCTGCTGAATCCGACGACGACACGCAGGGGATAGAATGATCCTCCTCCTCTCCATCCGCTTCCTCGACGACCGCTACCACGGCCTGACCGACAACGGCCAGCGCCGCGAGTGGCCGCCCTCGCCGTTCCGCGTGTTTCAGGCTTTGGTCGCCGGGAATGCGCGGGGCGTGAAGCTCCCGCCCTCGATCCGCGCCGCGCTCGACTGGCTCGAACGATTGCCCGCGCCCATCATCATCGCGCCCGCCAAGCACGACGCGCCGGACCTGCTCACCTACGTGCTCAACAACGTCTCCGACACCAGCCCGGACAGCCGCGCGCAGAAGGTGGTGCGCCCGACCGTCCTCGAAGGGGATCGCCTCCTCGAATACGGCTGGACGTTTGACACCTCCGTCCCCGGCGCGATCGATCACGCCACCGAGATCGCCCGCGCCGCGCGCCACATCCGTTGCCTGGGGTGGGGCATCGATCTGGCCGTCGGTCATGGTGAGATCACGCCCAAGCTATCTGGCGTTCCGAATTCCCGGCGGCGTCACTGCCCGGCGCCAGCGTTCTCGGGCGGCGGGTCGGACCTTCGCGTGCCCGCGGCCGAACCCGCGCCCGGCAGCTTGGTGTCGCTCGAACGCGCGCACGATGACTTTCTCAACCGTTACGCAGCGCCCGGCGTTACCCGCCTCGAATCCGCCGGCAAGGTCTACGAGCCATGCCGCTACGTGACGGAGTTGGATCGCCCATGGGTCGCGTTCCGGCTGGTCGATCCGGACGGCAAGGCGCGCTCGTTCCGGCATCAGCTCATCAAGGTGCTGACCGGGACGATACGTGAGCTGGCGCAACGGCCGGCGGTGGAGGCGTCGCTCGGGAAAGAGGTTGTTGCGCGCGACGTCATGGGGCACCCGAAGGACGCCTCGACCGATCGCGTCTCTATCCTGCCGCTGCCGACCGTCCGCGACGGCCCGACGGACGGCCGCATCCGTCGCCTGCTCATCGCGCAGCCGCCCGGCTCCTCCGGCACGCTTTGCCGACGGCTCGGCGAGTTTTTCGAAGGTCAGACGCTCAAGCCCAAGGCCGACGAAGACCGGCTTCCGCCGACCCTCCTCGAACGAATCCATCGGCGCGACGACGTGTTGCCACGCTATGTAGGCACATCACGGGCGTGGGCGTCGGTCACGCCGGTGCTGCTTCCCGGGTACGACGACAGAAAGACTCATCGCGGTGACCACGTGAAGCGCCTCGAGCGTGCCGGCAGGCTTCTGAGAAAGGCGATCGCCCAAGCCGGGCTGGACGCTCCCGTCAACATCGAGTTGACTCGCGTTCCGTATTTCACAGGTTCCCGCCACGCGCGCGAGTACGACGTTCGAGGCAAGCTCTCGCATTACCCACGCTATCACGTTCGGGTCGAGTTTGAGCGAGAAGTCACCGGCCCGCTTGCCATCGGCGCAGGGCGTCACGTTGGGTTTGGTGTCATGGCGACTTGCACCGATTAGCAGACGAGGCTGGTATGCCCTCCCACGTCTCCATCACCGGCGACGACGCGCTCACGCTCGACATGGTCGGCCAGTACACCTACTGCCCGCGCCGCTTTCACCTCATGTACGTCGAGGGCCGGTGGGACGACAACGCCTATACCATCGAAGGCCGGCACGTGCATCGACGGGTCGATCGGCTGGATCATGTGCTGCCCAACGCCGACGCCGATGGCGACGCAGCGGCATCGAATGCCGCGGCCGCATCGGATAAGCCGCCCGCCGGTGAAGACGCGCCGACCATTTCCCGCTCCGTTCCGCTCGCGTCGGCGTCACTCGGGCTCTCGGCCAAACTCGACCTGGTCAGCTCCGACGGCGCGGAAGCCGTCCCGGTCGAAACCAAGCGCGGCCGCGTCCCGAACAACGCCGAGCGCTGCCACGACACGCATCGCGTGCAGCTCATGGCGCAGGCGCTGCTCCTGCGCGAGCACGGTTACGCCAGCGATCACGGCGTCGTCTATTTCGCCGGCTCGCGAACGCGCGTGAACGTCCCGTTCACGCCGGAACTGGAGCGGGAGACGCGCGACCTCATCGAGCGGACGCGCACCGCCGTCTCGCTCACCGTCATCCCCGACCCGCTCGATGACAGTCCGAAATGCAACGGCTGTTCACTGGCGGGAATCTGCCTGCCCGACGAGACGCTCGCCCTGCGCCATCTGCACGAACCGTCGGCCAATCCGCCCGTCGTGAAGCCGCGTCACACCCAGGATGACGAGCACCCGGCGATGGTCCGGCGGCTCTACCCGCCTCGGCCGGATGCCACGCCGCTCTACGTGCAGACCCAAGGTGCGTTCGTCGGCAAGCGAGGGAACACCCTCGTCGTGCGCGCCGAAGGTGAGGAGTTGACGCGCGCCGGCCTGAAAGACGTGAGTCAGCTCGTGCTCTGCGGCAACGTCCAAGTTTCGACGCAGACGATGCATCAGCTGTGCGAGGCGGACGTGCCGGTCGTCATGCTCTCCAGCGGAATGTGGTTCTACGGCATCGCGCACGGGCAGTCGCTGCGGAACGCCTATGACCGCGCCGCGCAGTTTCACACCGCCGCCGATCCGGCTCGGTCCCTCGACTTCGCTCGCGCCTTGGTGCGCGACAAGGCGATGAATCAGCGCACGCAGCTCCGCCGTAATGCGTCACCCTCGATCGAGCTCGACCGCGTGGTCGGAGACATCGACGATCTGATCGCCCGCGTGCCCGGCGCGCCGTCGGCCGACGTGCTGCTTGGCATCGAGGGCAACGTCGCTCGCTGCTACTTCGGGTCCTTTGCACAAACCCTCAAGCCGCGCGATTTCGACGCGACTTGGGATTTCGAATGCCGCAATCGTCGCCCGCCGAAAGACCCCGTCAACGCGATGCTCAGCTTCGCGTACGCGCTGCTGGCCAAAGAATGCACAGTGGCGCTGCTGGCCGAAGGACTCGATCCGTACTGGGGTTTCTACCACCGGCCGCGACATGGTCGGCCGGCCTTGGCACTGGATCTCATGGAGCCGTTTCGCCCGGTCGTCGCGGACTCGGCCGTCATGACGGCCATCAACACAGGCATGGTTCGCACCGCCCACTTCACCCGTGCCGCATCCGGCTGCGCCATGAACGACGTTGCCCGCAAGGCGCTGCTCCGCGCGTACGAGGCCCGGCTCGACCAGCTCGTCACGCATCCGGTGTTCGACTACCGATGTTCATGGCGGTCCGTCGTCCGTCTCCAGGCCCGGCTCCTTGCTCGATGGCTGCGCGGCGACATCCCGGAGTACACAAACCTCGTGACCCGTTGACTACCGCATCAAATGAACCACTATGGCCCGCCGACATTTCCTTATCACGTACGACATCAGCGACGACAAACGCCGTACGAAGGTCTTTCACGTCCTCCAGGGCAACGGCGATCATGCGCAGTTCTCCGTTTTTCTCTGCCAGCTCAATCCCACCGAACTGGCGCGCCTGCGTTTCGATCTGCTCCCGCTGATCAACGCCGCCGAGGACCAAGTGCTCATTGTGGACCTCGGCAAGGTATACTCCGACGATTCCTTGCGCCTGGAGACGCTGGGGCAGCCCTATTCCGCGCCAGCGCGGGCCATGATTGTCTAACCGCCCGCGAGCGGTTGGGTGGTGCCGAGTCTCCAGGTACCGCTCGAACTCTTTGGCAAGTGAATACTTACGTGCAATCTAAGACTATGCTCTCGTGGTGCTCATCGTCTCATCCATCGCCCCTCTCGCTGCCGCACCGCTATCGCTTTACGCGATCAGCGCTTAGGCAGCGAAGGCCCATCCGCGCTCAGCCGAGCGCGGCCTCATTGAAGCCATCAACGCGGGATTGGTCGCGATGAGGCCGAAGACCCATCCGCGCTCAGCCGAGCGCGGCCTCATTGAAGCTTCCGCGGTGGACGCACGAGCAGAAACCCCGTGCGCCCATCCGCGCTCAGCCGAGCGCGGCCTCATTGAAGCACGAAATCGCAGGGGTTCTTCGCATCACCGAAGTAGCCATCCGCGCTCAGCCGAGCGCGGCCTCATTGAAGCCAGCGGGTCGCCCGCCAGCCACTCCTCGCCCGGCTTCCATCCGCGCTCAGCCGAGC
>JBAUGM010000461.1:0-22939 GCA_049679725.1 Tepidisphaeraceae bacterium | reverse complement strand
CCCCAGGAGCGAGACCGGCCGCCTCGTTTATCACGAGGCGGCCGGGTCGAAATGCGGATGCACGGCGCGATCCCATCACGGGAAGCCCGGCCGGTACAGCTCAAGTCCGAAACACACGTCAGGCGGGTCAGTTCTTCCGAATGGCCTCCAGCGCAGCGCGGGCAGCCTTGCGAACCTGCGGACTGGGGTCGTCTTGAGCGCGCTCCAACGCCGCAACCCCCTCCTTCCCCGCGACCCCCTTGGCGGCGAGCAAGTACAGCGCGGCGGCGCGGACGGTGCGGAATAAGGGGTCACCGGTGCGGAATAAGGGGTCACCGTGATTTTTCAGCCGGCTACCGAAAAATCAAGGTGACCCCTTTATCCGTCCGATTGGCTTCGACCTGCAGGAACGGATCGAGTCCGAACCGATCGGGACGGTTGATGTTCACTTGAGCGAAGACGCCCGGTTGCCCGGCTGGATCCTCCGTCTGCGTCGACCCGCGGTGGATCGGGTCGAGTTCGCCTCCGCGGAGGTCCCGTGCGTGCGACGAGCCCTCCGCCGGGAAGTCGTCGCGCCGCTGGAAGATGCTGGCGTGGTACTGGGTCATGGCGCGGAAAAGGGGGCGCGAGCATATTCTCGCAAAAGGCTCGCGTCCCCTTATTCCCGTCGCGTCCCCTTATTCCCGTCGCGCTAGTTCTGCCCGATCCTCGGCGGCTGGGACCAGTGGAGGGGCATGTTGGGGTTGCGCATGAAGCCGAGTTGGCCGAGCGTCTTGTTTTGAATGAGGGAATAGGGCCAGACGGGCTGGCCGGTGACACCACTGATGTACTCGCTCTCCCACAGACGGTAGACCGCGCGCATCTGGTTGGGGTCGGCGCCGCCACCGTTGAACACCGCGCGGCTCGGCGTGATCAGGCCGGGGTCGTAGTTCGGCGGGACGAGCTTGAACTTGCAGTTCTCCGCGTGCCCGTCGGCGAACACGATGTTCGCGCTGTTGTTGTGGCGGAGGTAGATGTAGGCGTTGCCGTTGTCGCTCAGGTCGGACATCTGCATGGAGAAGCGGCCGTTGGTGACGTTGACGGCAGAGTCAAACGGGTAGACGTCGTAGGCGGCGGAGTCGCCGACGAGGATCAGCATGTTGGACTCTTTGATGAACGACTGGCGGATGGGGCCGGGGGCGTTCGCGCCGGTGGTTCGGTCACGGCCGGTGTTCGGCGAGCGCAGATGCGAGTTCATCTTGTACGTGCGGCTGGACTCCTTGAGCGTGCCTTGGGCACCAGCGGGTTGTTTTTCAGGGAACGTTTCCCAGATCGGGTCCTGCTTGTAGGCGGCGAACGCCCGCAGGGCAGCCACGCCGGTGCGGTTGTCGCCCGCTTTGGCGCCGAGGTAAGGATCGATGGCGTCGAACCAGACGGGGGTTCCGCCGTAGGGATTGCTCCCGGTGGGTTGCTGCGGCGAGGCCTGCGTGCCGGTGGGGAACGGGTACCAGCCGGCGTTGGCGTTGGTGTACATGACGAACGCCATGCCGATTTGCCGGAGGTTGGACAGGCACGCGACGATCTGCGCCTGCTGGCGCGCCTTATTCAGGGCCGGCAGGAGCAGCGCAGTCAGGATCGCGATGATCCCGATGACCACGAGCAGTTCGACGAGAGTAAACGCTGCGCGTTTTCTCCCGCTCACTACAGGCAACTCGACCAGCATGAAACCCGAACTGGATCGTTTCATCCTCATAACCGACCTCCCAATGGCGGCGTCGACAAACCGCGACGCCAGCGACGTGAACTCTGTCTGTGCGCAAACAAAGAAAGCCCCACGAATGCTCGTGGGGCTTTTCTCTTTATCTCTAGCCCTGAGTCAGACCGATGTCTGGCCGAAATGTGTGCGTCGCGGCAAATCATGCCGCACGACGCGGCAAAGTCAAGCATTTTTGCGTACCTATTCAACACAAGTCTTAACCGACCCGTTCCTGATCCGCCGTGACGGCGGCAAACGACTCTCACCCTTACGCGCTGTGACTGGCAGACCGACGTCGGCGGGCGAGGAGCGTCAGGCCGCCCAGACCGAGCAGCGACAGGCTCGCGGGCTCGGGGATCGGCGCTTGGCCGGGTGAGCCGACGTCGGCGACGTTGTACGTTCCGCCGCTGGGGTTGCGCGCATCGTCCACGCCCACTTGCGCGAGCGACCAATTGGCGCCCAGGTCATTGCCCGCGGGGGTCAGGTCCAGGGCGTAGATGCTGCGGCCGTTGGTGCTGGCCGGCCAGCCGGCGGTGCCGGCTTCGTAGTTCGCGCGATCGACGAGCACAGAGGAGGCGTCGAGCAGGTCGAGGATCTCATTCGTCGGGCTGGCCGTGTTGGCGAGCGTGCCGGCCGCGCCGGCGATCACCAGCGCCCCTGCGGGGACCGTCCATTCAGTGCGGAACGTCGCCTCGGAAGCGAAGGCGCCGTCGATGATGACCGCCACCTGCCCCGGCGCCAGCGTCGTGCCCGCCGGGAACGGGGCCCAGTTGCTGCCGTCCTCGTCGTCGATCTGCCACCCGCTCACATCGACCGCCGCGGGACCGGTGTTGACGATCTCGATCCATTCCGAAACGGGGTTGGTCCCGTCCGCGCCCGCGGGGTTGTACATGATCTCGGAAAAAACGACCGCCCCTTGCCCCTGCTGCACGCCCATCCCGATCGCCGCGGCGATCCCGAGCGCCTTGATTGCGTTCTTCATCTGCTATCCCTCCGAAAAATGCCGGCCCGCCCGCACCCACCCGCGGGCTGCCTGGTTTCACACGAATGCCCCACACCGACGTGAGGATCACGAAGCGGCGTACTATCGCGGCCGACATTTGCGCCGGATGAGCGCTGGTTCATCCGCGTGTGAATTTCGGGTTAAGGGCGCTGGCGGGTTCTTCCCAGCTTGACCACGACACAATCGGGCAACTTTGAGGTTACCCTTCGGATATCAGGACCAACCCCGGAATCCCGTCGAAATGCTTCCGATTGTGGCTCACGAGCGGCATGCCGTGTCGCATCGCGATCGCCGCGATCCACGCGTCGCCAGGGGCTATCGGTCGGCCTGGAAGCGACATCACGCGGGCCCATTCGAGTACCGTCGGTTCATCCGTGTGGAGGATCTCGCACTTGGCAATGGTTGCGCGAAGCCGATCGATCCGCGGCCGCCCCCAGCCACGCACAATCGCCCACCGGTGGAGCTCAGCGACCGTCGCAAACGCGAGGTGCGGTTGCACCCCTGTGAGATGCTTGGCGTAGAGGGTCGCGCGGGTGTCGGCCTTATAGAGGTAGGAGAAGACGTCCGTGTCGATGACAACAGCGGGGCTCATTCCAGCGGTTCCTGCGCCGCGGAACGCCAAGGTTCCTTTCGCCACTTGCGGAGCGTCTGGTCGAAATCGTCACCGAACGAGTCGGCGTCGACGTCGTCGCCGCGGAGCTGTTCGATCGACGTGATCGGGGGGCGCTGCGCGGACAACCCGACGACGTTCACCTCGACGGCCGCCCCTTCCGGCAGCTCGGCGGGCGGGTCGAGCACGACGGCACCGTTCTTGACGCGTCCACGATAGGTCATGCGATTCGCGACTTTCACGCAACATTGTACCGGATGTTGGCGTGGAAGTCCCCGAACGCTCACCGCCCGTTCATCGCCCCCGCCGCCTGCTCGTAGACCGCCACGCAGGCACGGGCGGCGTCAGTCCAGCTCATGCGGCCGACCTCGAAGCTGCCGTGCTGGCGGAGCGTGCTGGCCAGCGGCGGGTGGCGCAGGACGGCGATGATCTTGTTCGCCATCTCGTTGATGTCCCAGAAGTCGACCTTCAGCGCATGCGTGAGCACTTCGCTCACGCCCGACTGTTTGGAGATGATGACCGGGACGTCGTGGCTCATCGCCTCGAGCGGGGCGATGCCGAACGGTTCGCTGACGCTGGGCATGACATAGAGGTCGGCCATCTTGAAGACTTTGTCCACGTCGCCGCCGCGGAGGAAACCGGTGAACAGGACCTTGTGGCCGATGCCCATGGACGCGGCCATCTCGATCGTGCGGCGGATCATGTCGCCGGAGCCGGCCATCACGAACTTCACGTTGTCCATGACCTCGAGCACCTTCTTGGCAGCCGCCAGGAAATACTCGGGGCCCTTCTGCATCGTGATGCGCCCGAGGAACAGGACGATCTTCTCGTCCTTGTGGATCTTGTATTTCTCCTCATCGAAGCCGTTGCCGTTGATCTCGATGGCGTTGTAGACGACTTCGATCTTGGACGGGTCGACGCCGTACTGGTGGACGATGATGCTCTTGGTCAGCGCGCTGACGGCGATGACCTTGATCGCGCCGTGCATGCCGCGGCGCTCGATGTCGTAGATGCGCTGATCGACGTTCGCGCCGCTGCGGTCGAACTCGGTCGAGTGGACGTGGACGATCAGCGGCTTGCCCTTGATGCCCGCGACCGCCAGGCCCGCGGGGAAGGTCATCCAGTCGTGGGCATGGACGACGTCGAACTGCTCGTTGCGCGCGACTTCGGCTGCCAGCGCGGCGTAGCGCTGGATCTCGGCGAAGAGGTCGCCGGCGTAGTGCGAGCCGGCGGCGTGGGCGGGGTTGCCGATGAAGCCGGGGGTGGCGCTGCTCGGCTTACCCGCCGCTGAAGCGGCGGGCTTCTGCGGAGCAGCGTGGGTGATCGTGCCTTCGTCGACCTTGGTGGCCTTGGCCATCCTGGTGACTTCGGATTCGATCGTTTCCGAGTCGGGCTCGGGCGCGCCTTTGAGTTTGTGCTGATAGTCCGCGGGGGTTTCGTAGGGGTTGGTGAGGTTCGCGCCGACGGCGCGGAAGGTCACGTGCTCGAACTCGTCGAGGCGGAACTCGGTGCTCGGGGAGGCGAGCGGGGAATCGGGCCGGGGGCTCACGAGGCGCAGGTGGGTGCTGAACGGGGTGGAGACGGGGCGCGGGAGCACGAACATGATGTCCGTGCCGATGCTGCTCATCGCTTTGGTCAGCCCGTAGCACGCGGTGCCCAGACCGCCGCTGATGAAAGGCGGGAACTCCCAGCCGAGCATGAACACGCGCATAACGCCAACCGTCTCAATCCATTGCGAGGAAGCCGAACGCGACGAGCGCGACGCGATGGTACGAGAAACACCCCTGGGAACTACGATTTGCAGACGCGCACGACAGCCCGCCGGACACGGCGCGGGCCGCGGGCGGCGCACGCGGGCCGCGCCAAGCGCTCACAAGTAAGATGGTTGGCGTGCATTGTCAATAGTCAACTCGATCCTTTGCGCGACGTTCGCGACAAGTGCGTATTAAGTGCGCATCGAGTACGCTTGGTGAACGCTCATGACGGAAAACGGTCAACTAACCGTGCCGCGAATTTATGCAATCTCGCCGGTGCGGCAGCGGCTGACGATCGTCGAACGGATCGTCGCCGCCTGCGTGTCGATCGGGTGCATCGCGGTGCTGATCACCGCCGCCTTCGTCCGCCCCAGTCCGACGGGGATGTCGACTCATACTGCGCTGGGGCTGGCGCGTTGCCACTTTCTCGACGTGAGCGGAATCCCCTGCCCGAGTTGCGGGATGACGACGAGCTTCGCGCACTTCGTGCGCGGAAACCTCGCCGCCAGCTTGTGGGTCCAGCCGATGGGGACGTTCCTCGCGCTCGGCGCGGCGCTGACGTTCTGGGCGGCGCTGTACATCGCGGTGACCGGGAAACCCGCGCACCGTTTGATGCGCATCATGCCGTCCGTTTACTATGTGCTGATCCCGATGGGGGTTGGGATCGCGGGATGGGCCTGGAAGATCTTCATCCACCTGCGGGGGATCGACGGGTGGGGATGAGTCGGTAAGGATGAGGTAGGAAGGTTGAAGGATGAAGAAACCGAGGCAACCCGTGCGTAGTCTATCTCTCCGCCACTATTTTACCCTGCTGCCTTCATCCTTCATCCTTATTCTCAGCGGTTGTCAGCTTCTGGGCGTCGTGTCGCAGGCGCTGCCGCCGCCCACGGTGGTGCCGCAGTACCAGGGGTTGGCGGGGAAGTCGCTCGGCGTGATGGTCTGGGCTGATCGCGGGACGCGCATCGAGTACGAGTGGATCCAGCTCGACCTGGCCAACTCCATCCAGACCAAGCTCCAGCAGACGGCGGCGGACAAGAAGGCGAAGGTGAAGGAGCTGAAAGGGACGACGTTCCCCGTGCTGCCGCGCTCGATCATCCGCTTCCAGCAGGACAACTCGGAGATCGAAGGACAGGTGATCACCGAAGTGGCGCCGCGCCTGGGGTTGCAGCGTTTGATCTACGTCGAGATCGAAGATTTCGCGACGCGCCCCGACGGCGCGGTCGAGCTGTTTCGCGGCGACGGGAAGGTCACGCTTCGCCTCGTCGAGATCAACCCCGACGGCACGGCCAGGGTCGCGTTCGAGGAGAACGAGGTCAGCGCTGAGTTCCCCCGCGGCGCCCCGAAGGAAGGCAAGCCCTCCATCGGCGATCGTCGCACGTACGTCGGCCTGATCGACGAACTCGGCGCGGCGATCGCCAGGCGGTTCGTGCCGTACCCGGAGGAGCAGTGAATCAAAGGATGAAGGATGAGGGCAGAAGGATGAATGAAGCGCGCAGGATCGGTGCGCGCGTACGCGTCTTTGCGTCCTTCATCCTTCTCGCTTCATCCTTACTCTCCGCCGGCTGCGTCCCCGTCGCCGCCCTCCACTACAAGATCAAGGGACCGGACCCGATTCCGGCGCAGTACGTGCCGGCCAAGGAGCCGATGCTCGTGATGGTGGAAACGTACAAGGGGTCGGTCGCGGGATATTCGGAGGCGGAGACGCTCGCGCGCTACCTCATGGTGGAGTTGACGGAGCACGACATCGCGCCGCTGATCCCGATCGAGAAGCTTTACGCGCTGCGGACGAACAAGCCCGATGCGTACCGGACCATGTCGATGACAGCGATCGGCCGGGAGGTCGGCGCCAAACAGGTGTTGTACGTGGACCTCCAGCAGAGCGCCATCGGCGCCCCGCCGGGGAGCGAGTTGATCAAGGGTCGCGTGGCCGTGCAGGTGCGCGTCGTGGACGTGGAGACCGGCGACACGCGCTGGCCGGCCCAGGCGACGGAAGGCATCCCGCTGGGGTACGAGACGCCGCTCCCTCGCGCCAACGAGAACGCGACCGAAGCCATCGTCCGCGCCAAGATGCACTCGGCCATGGCGGAGCGCATCGCCAAGCTGTTCTACAAGTGGAAGCCGGACACGAACCAGGACACGCTGGACATGGGCGAGTCGCGATAGACGCGCGCGTTCACTTCGACAGCAGCTCAGCCCACACGTCCGCGGCGTGCTCGACGGAATAATCCGATTCCACGCGCCGTCGCCCCGCCGCACCCAGGCGCGCGCGAAGCGACACGTCCGCCGCCAGCTTGGCGATGATCATGTGCCAATTCTCGTGCGTCGCGGGCAGATAGCCCGTCTCGTCGTCGCGCACGATCTCCGCGTTGGCGCCGACGGGTGACGCGATCACCGGCAACCCCGCCGCCATGTACTGCACGATCTTGAAGCCGCACTTGCCCAGCGTCCAGCGGTCGCTTGGCGTCGGCGCGATGCCGATGTCGCCGCGCACCAGCGCCGCCGACTCCCCCTCGGCCGACCACGGGACGTGCTCGACCGGGATCATCGCCGTCTCCACCGTCGCATCGGCGATCGTGACCAGGCGAAGCCCCGGCACCTGCCGCACAGCGCGCTCGAGCGTCGGGACGATCTCGCGAAGGTACGGCAGCGTCGAGCGCGACCCGATCCACACGAGGCGCGTCGAATCCGTCTGTGCGTGTTGCTTCACCGCATAGCGCGCCGGTTCCACCACTGTCGGCAGCACGCGCGCGGCACGCCCGCGACGGCGAAAGATGTCCGCCAGGTACTGGTTGCCCGCGACGACCTGATCGACCGTGGCGGACGTCGCGACGAAGCGGCGCGTGGTCCGCCAGCGCGAGAGCCAGCCGACCGGCTTCGCGTGGTACATCACGGCATCGTCGACGTCGTAGAGGATCCGCCGCGCGTGGCGGCGCAGGAGGTTCGCTTCCCAGGGATCGAGCAATTTGCGCTGGAGCAGCACGGCGTGGTAGTCGCCCGCCGTGCGGAACAGGTCGCGGCGTTTGAGCAACGACTTGGCGCGGAGGCGAACATCGAGCTCGAACCCCCTCGCTTTCAGCGGTTCGATCAGGGCCGCAACGCGCACGCGATACGACGCCTGCTCGAGGTTGTTCGCGATGACGAGGATGCGCTTCGCGGTTGCGCGATCGTCGCCGCTCACAGCCGCCTCAGATGGAATCCGCCGTCGACGTTGATCACCTCGCCCGTGCTGAACGGAAAGGAATCCGTCGCCACCGCCACGACCGCCCGCGCCACGTCGTCCGGCTTCCCCCAGCGCGCGATCGGCGTGAGCCCCTCGGCGATCATCCTGTCGTACTTCTCCTTCACCGGGCCGGTCATGTCCGTCTCGATCACGCCGGGGCGAATCTCGTAAACGTTGATCCCGTACTCCGCCAGTCGCACGGCGAACAGCTTCGTCATCATCGACAGCCCGGACTTGGCGACACAGTAATCGCCGCGATTGGTGCTGGCGGTGTAGGTTGAAACGGACGTAATCGTCACGATCTTGGGCGGAGAGAAAACCGTCCCCGTCCCGGTTTGCTTCTGCTGTTCGATCATCCGATTCGCCACGAGCTGCGTGAGAAAGTACGGCCCCTTCAGGTTGATGTTCACCATCCGGTCGAACGACTCCTCGCCGCCTTCAAGGATGTCGGCCCGGACCTTCGGCGCGACGCCGGCGTTGTTGACGAGCAGGTCGAGCCGGCCGAGCTTCGCGCAGGTCTCATCGACGAGCTTTGCACGGTCGGCGGCGAGCGACACGTCGCCCTGGACCAGCAGCGCTTTGCGGCCGGCGCTCTCGATGATCCTGCCGACTTCCTCGGCCGCGTCGCGATTGCTCGCGTAGTTCACGACGACGTCGAACCCGGCATTCGCCAGCGCAATCGCGATCCCGCGACCGATCCCGCGCGAGGCGCCCGTCACCAACGCTACGCCGCGATACTCGTCCGTGCTCATGCCTGACTCCAGATGCGCGTCAGCGCCACGACCGCGTCGATCAGGATATACCACCCCAGCACGAACGTCACGGCGTACACGATCTTCGAGAAGACCCGATCGTTCATCCGCGTGTTCAACCAGAACCCCGCCGCCGCGCCGATCACCAGCAGGGGCACGAACTGCGCCGTCTCGCGCAGCGAGATGTTGCCGAACAACCCGCTGAGGAAGTAGGCGGGCAGCTTGGCGTTGTTCAGGATGAAAAAGTAGATCGCGCACGTGCCGACGAAAAGCTGGCGGTCGAGGCGCTGCGGCAGCAGGTACAGCGCGATGATCGGCCCGGCCGCGTGGGCGAGCGTGCTGCTGATGGCGGCGAACACGCCGACGAAGAAGCTGTCCACCGGCGTCGGGACGTACACCGTCTCCCCCAGCCCGCGCGACACGCGCCACCAGTGCAACCCGACGAGCAGCACGCACTCGAACCCGATCTCCAGCCGGATCAGCGCCGCCGCGACCGATTCCTGCTGGCTCTCGAACCACCACAGCAGCAGCCCACCGAGGACGACGCCCACCAGCGTGCCGGGCAGGAGCTTCTTCACGATGCCCAGGCTGAACAGGTGCCGGTACTGCCAGACCGCAATCAGGTCCCCCAGGATCAGCAGCGGCAGCATGAGCGGCAGCGCGGCCTTCTGGCCGAGCGCCGGGACGTTGGCGCAAGCGATCGTCATCATCGGGACGATCATCAACCCCACGCCGCTGCCGAAGCCGCTCTTGGTCACGCCGATGAGCAGGACGCCGAGGAGGATGACCAGCCACCAGAATGACACGCTGGCGGGACACGATAGCGGGGTGACGCGAATTGTCTAAACGGCTCATCCGTGACCACGTTATCCCGATGAGAGCCAAGGCGACCTGAGGGATCTCGGATTGACGAGCAATTCTCGATCCCGAGATCCCTCGGGTCGTAGAACTCCCCCCGGGATGACGTGCGGGCGACTTTTAGCCATCCCGCACGTCGTCTAAGCTCCTCGCACCGTGAACGAGAGCATCGCGCCGATCGATGACGCACAACACCGCGATCGTCTCGTCACGTTCCTCCGTGCCGCCGTCGTCATCGGGATCGTCGCCCGCCTCGTGCAGTACCTCTGGCGGCGATCGTATTGGCATGATGAGTCGTACCTCGTGCTCAACGTCACGTCGCTGACGTATCGCCGGCTCGTCGGACCGCTGCCGCACGCGCAATCGGCGCCGCCGGTGTTTCTCATCGCGCAGAAGGCGCTGTTCGACGCGCTGGGGCAGTCGGAGTTCGTCCTGCGGCTCATCCCGCTCCTGCTGGGGTGTGCGGCCGTCGTGCTGATGGCGATCCTCGCCCGGCGGTGCGTTGGGACGATCGGGGCCGTGTGCGCCGTCACGCTGTTCGCGCTGTCCGACCGGCTCATCTGGCACGCCGCGGAAGCCAAGCAGTACAGCGGCGACGTCTTCTTCGCCCTGCTGCTGTTGCTCGCGGCGACGAATCCGCGAGAACCCCAGACGCGCAGGCTGCTCATCGCTTCGCTGATCGCCGCGGCGGCGCTGTGGGTTTCGCACCCGGTCGTCTTCGTCTTCGGCGGGATCGCGCTGGCGCTGCTGCTGTCGTTCCTCCGTCGCGGCGCGCGCGGCACGACTACGTTCGCGCTGTGCTGCCTGCCGGCGCTGCTCTCCTTCGTCGTGCTCTATTCCGTTTCGATCCGGCACCAGGAGCAGGGGACGCTCTTCGCGTACTGGGCGGAAGACTTCCCCGACTGGTCGCGGGCATGGACGATTCCCTTGTGGCTGCTGGACCGGCCATTGGAGCTCGGCCGTTACTCGTACGAGCACGGCGGGGAAGTCGTGGCGATCCTGGCGATCGTCGGCGCGTGGCGCCTGTGGCGTGACGGGCAACGACAACTCCTCGGAATCCTGCTCGCGCCGGCGGGGTTGACGCTGCTCGCCGCGTTCGTGCATCGCTATCCGTTCGGCGGGTCGCGCGTCACGGTGTTTCTCATCCCCGCGGTGATCCTGTTGGCCGGCAACGGGATCGAATGGATCTGCCGCGCGGCGTCGGAGACGAAGTGGCAGCCACTCGCGCGCGGGTTCGTCGTCGTCGTGCTGGCGATCGGCGTCGCGCAGGCGGCGTATCACCTGCTCGTCCCCCGCCACCGCGGCCACATCCGGCCGGCCGTCGAATACGTGCGAGCGCATCGCCAACCAGGCGAGCCGGTCTACGTGCTCGGCGAAATCAATCCGTTCCTCTGCTACTGGCGGGAGCCCGACCTGCCCGTCCAGACGACGCCCGAGGACGCGCTGAAGATCGCGGACGAGCGCTTCTGGATCGTCTACGCAGACGGCAATCAGCGCGATGCGGTCCGCCGCGCGAGCTTGATGAAACGCGTCAGCGGGACGTCCGGGCGGATTCAGGATTCGTTCGGCGTTCCCGGCGGGGCCGCGTTTCTCTTCGACCGCAACGCTACCAGTCCAGCGTCCCCCGCCACGCGGCCGTGAGCTCATCCAGGCCGATCTCAAGGACGCACTCTTTCTGTGACGTGACGGTGAGCTTTGGCAGGTTCTGCACGAGCCCCGCGTCGATCACGTCGGCCACGCCCGCGAAGTTCGCGCGCAGCTCATCGGCGCGGCCGGGATCGGACAGCTCGAGCAGGTATCGTCCGGGCCGCTCATCGAACGAATCAGGCGACGTGAACAGCTCTTCGCCGACGATCAAACCCAGGCCGGACGCGATGCACATCTCCGCCAGCGCGACGGGGACGCCGCCGTCGCTGATGTCGTGGGCCGCGGTGACGAACCCGGCGCGAATCGCGCGCGAAACCAGGCGGTGGGTCTTCGAGAGGATCGCCAGGTCGCGCGGGTCTTTTGCCGACACGAGCACGACGCGGCCAGTGTGGTTCTTCAGGTCCATCGTGACGCACCGCTCGACGTTGTCGATCACGCCGATGGCGCTGATCAACAGCGTGTTGGGGATGCGGATGACCTCCCCGGTTTCGGAGTTCGTGAACTGGTTGTGCAGCGAATCTTTACCGCTGATGAACGGGATGCCGTAGGCGAGCGCGGCGTCGCGACACGCTTCGCAGGCGCGGACGAGCGTGCCCATCGTCCGCTCGTCGTCCACGCTGGGCCAGCAGAAGTTGTCGAGGATCGCGACCTGGTCCGGATCCGCGCCGACGGCGACGACGTTCCGCACCGCCTCGTCGATCGCGGCGATGGCCATGTCATATGGGTCGGCCACCTGCGGCGCCAGCCCGTTGCCGATCGCCACGCCCTTCATGCTCGACAGCTTCGGCCGCACGACGGCGGCGTCGCTCGGGCCGATCTGCTCGGGACCGAGCAGCGGCTTGATGACGGACCCGCCCTGCACCTCGTGGTCGTATTGGCGGATGATCCAATGCTTGCTCGCGATGTTCGGATGCGCGAGCAGCTTCAGAAGCCGGTCTTTGATCTGTGCAGTGGCTTGGCCGTCCCGGCCGAGCTCTTTCTTCGAATGCTCGGGCGAGACGCCCAAGCCACCAGAAGACTGTTCAACCACAACTGCCTTGCGCGTCGGCATGGGGATGCCCTTGTGCAGGAAGTGCATCGACATCCGGCCGACTTCCGCGCCGCGGTAGTTGAGGATCAGTTCCGCATCTTTCGTCCCGAACGTGCCGATGACCGTGGCCTCGACGTCCTCGCTGGCCGCCAGCTTCAGCAATTCGTCCACGTGCCCCTGCGGAACCGACAGCCCCATCCGCTCCTGCGCCTCGCTGATCCAGATCTCGTCATAGCGCAGCCCGGCGTATTTCAGCGGCACCGTTTCCAGCTTCACGTCCGCGCCGACCTTCTCACCCATCTCGCCGACGGCGCTCGACAGCCCGCCCGCGCCCAGGTCCGTCACCGCATTGAACAGCCCGCGGTCGCGCGCCTGCAGGATCACGTCGGCCATCTTCTTCTGCGTGATCGCATTGCCGATCTGCACGGCGTGCGAAAACTCGTCCGCGTGCGTGTCGGTCAGCTCCGCGGAAGAGAACGTCGCGCCGTGGATGCCATCGCGACCGGTCCGCCCACCCATGACGACGATCGCGTCGCCGACCTTCGCTTCCTTGTCGATCTTGTCGCGCGGGATGATGCCGACGCACCCGGCGAAGACGAGCGGATTGCCGATGTAGCGGTCATCGAAGTAGACCGCGCCGTTCACCGTCGGGATGCCCATCCGGTTCCCGTAATCGCGCACGCCGGCGACGACCTGCTGGAGGATGCGCTTCGGATGAATCACGCCCTTGGGCAGTTGGCGGATGGACGAAAAATAGCTCCCGTCCCTATTTATCGTCTGGCCGACGGATGAAAAACCGTCCCCGTCCCGGTTTCTTCTCTCGTCCCGGTTTCTCCTCTCGGAAAAACCGTCCCCGTCCCGGTTTTTTCCGGTTGCGATTGAAGAGCCGGCGTCGGGGAACGCGACGCAGAAGACGTTGGTGTTGGCGACGGGCTTGGCGCCCAGGCCTGTGCCGAGGACGTCGCGGATGCAGCCGCCGATGCCGGTGGCGGCCCCGCCGTAGGGTTCGATGGCGCTGGGGTGGTTGTGCGTCTCGACCTTGAAGCACACCGCGTCCGTTTCGTCGAATGCGATCACGCCTGCGTTGTCCTTGAACACGCTCAGGCAGAAGTCTTTTTTAGTGGCATGGGCGTCTCGCCCATGCATGGCCGGGACGGCCATGCCACTGTCCTGACCCATCAACGCCATCGTGCTCGCGAAGATCGTGTCGCGGATGAGGTTCCCGTACCGGCGCTGGCCGATCACCTTCCCCGTTTCGTCCTGCACCTCGATCTCGACCGCGCTCTTGAGCGTCTTGTGGACGCAGTGCTCGCTCCACGTCTGGGCAATCGTCTCCAGCTCGATGTCGGTCGGCTCGCGGTTCTGCTTGCGGAAGTAGTCCTGGATCGCCTTCATCTCCGCGATCGACAGGAAAAGATGACCCTCGCGGCTGAGTTTGGCGAGCTGCGGCTCCGTCAGCTCGCGGATCGGGACGTGGCGGAGCTGGAACGTGTCCTCGCGCCCGTGCTCGAATTCCTTCGGGATGAACGGCTTCAGGTGGACCGACTCGATCACGCCGTTGGCGAGCACCCGGCCGGCGATGCGCTTCAGCTCGGCCTCTTCGAGTCGGCTGTCGATCACGTACGCGCGCCCCGTCCGCACCTCGTTGATGCCGATCCCCATGTCGCGCACGGCCATCTCCGTCGACGCGGCCACCGGGTCCATCACGCCCGGCTTCAGGTGGATCTCGATCCGGCTGCGCCCCGAATCCGCCGGCGGCTCGAGGACCAGGTCCGCCTGCTCGACCACCGGGTCAGCCAGCAGCTCGCTCGCGACGCGCTGGACGTGCTCGCGCGGCGCATCGGTGTCGATCAGGAAGATGCGCGACGTCTCGATCGCCCCCACGTGCGGCCCAAACTCCTTAATCTGCTGGCGAATGGCCTCCCCCACGGGGTCCACCGCCGCTGCCCCGCCCCGTGCGGCGGGGGTCGTGCGGACGTCGATGCGATAGATCATGCGCGGATTGTAGGGAACCGCGCCCGGATTTCACGGGCCGGTGCGCGGGGCGCTGCGTTGTGAAAAAACTGTCCAAAATCCCCTTTTTCGCTTGGCGACACGATGATCGGCCATTATTGTTCGCCTTCGTCGTTGATTCGCACGTCCGGTTCGGGGCACACAACGAGGGGAACCTTCCCATGAAGATTGGATCGATGAAGGTCGCGCTCGTCGCAGCGGCGATGCTGGGATCGGTGGCGGTGGCGCCCACTTACGCGGTCGTCATTGGGTATTCGCTTGGCGGCGACTTGAGTGAAACGGTCGAGCTGACCAATGGCCTCGACGCCACCGTCACGCTCGCAGCCGACACCTTCTCCGTCGATCTTACGCCGGGCGTGGCGCAGGAGGTGTTTTTCCTCGGCGGCAGCGTATCGCTGGACGCAACCAGCAACGCCAGCGGGTCCGGAACGCTCTCGCCGACGCTGTCGATCACCTCCCACTCGCCCAGCCCCTCGTCGCAGGTGCTGTCGCAATCGGTCAGCATCACTCAGACACTTGGCAGCCCGCCGTTCGTGCCCGCTTCAGCGGACTTGCTCATCGGCGCAGGCAACACGGTGCTGTTCGACCTGGGCGGCCAGTACACGCTGTCCGTCACGCCGCTTTCTGAGAGCCGTGTCGGACAGGAGAACTTGACCTTCCCCTTCTCAAATTCGGCCGAGTTCCTGCTGACGGTCGTCCCCGAGCCAACCAGCGGATTCGCGATGCTGGCGGGCGGCGCCCTGCTGCTCGCGCGACGTCGCCGTCGCCGCGCCTGAACCCTCTGGCTCGGCTGCGCATCGCCCCTCACCCCAACCCTCTCCCGGAGTACCGGTAGAGGGGGTAATTCCCTACCCCACCTCCATCCCGTGCTTCTGGAGGATCTTCACGATGGCCGACGGCTCCGACGGCTCGGCGCCGTGGACGTTCAGGCCGCCCATCTCGGAGAAGAAGTGCTCGAACCCGGCGGGCGTGTGGATCGAGAGCAACTGCGCCGCGCTGTCGCCGATCGCGCGGAACCCGTGGAACGTGCCGCCCGGGACGTAGATCGTCGTGCCGCGCGGCGCCACGTGGCGCTCCTCGCCCACGAGGAACTCCAGCGCGCCGTCGACGACGTAGAACGTCTCGTCCTCGCGGCGGTGCAGGTGCGGCGGCACGCCGGGGCCGGGCGCGACGTCGAGCAGCGCGGCGCACATGCGGTCGTCCGTGTTCCGGCCGATCAGCTTCAACGTGACGCGCTGGCCGAGCACCGCGAGCGGCTTGGGGGCGGGCGGGGCGTCGAGCGTGATCGTCGGCTTGTGCTCCGAGAGGATGCGCAGGCCGTGACGGTCGGATGCGCGGAGCAATCGCTCGAACAGGTGCGCATCGAGCGCGGGCGGCGTGGGGAACTCCGCGCACGGGACGCCGAACTCGAGCATGAACGATTCGAAGTTGCAGGGGCTCGCCCACACCAGCGTGCGCGCGGGCCGATCGGTGTGGTTGCCGTACGTGTGCACCTTGCCGCGCGGGAGGAACACGGCGCTCCCCGGCCCGGCGGTGAACGTCGCCTCTTCGAGCACGAACGTCATCTGCCCCTCCAGGACGTAGAACATCTCATCCTCGCGCAGGTGAATGTGCGGCGGCGGCCCCCCGCCGGGCGGCGCCTCGACCTCGGCGAGCAAGAACTCCCCGGCGGTGTGCTCGGCGCGGACCTTGAACGTCAGCCGATCCCCGACCGACCAGACCGCGAACCCTTCCCCCTGCGGAACGACGACGGCTTTCCGTGGTGACGACATGGCCGGCCCTTTGTATACAGTTAATACCGTTAACGTTACTAGCGAGAACGATATTTTGTCTTGGGATCGACGTTCGTCAAGCAGATTGTGGCAAATTTTTGCAAGTGATGTTACGGGAGCCGCTTGCGAGCGCTATTTCGTTCGTTCCATCCGCGTTGGATCAAACCCCGCTCCCGCGGGAAGCTCCCCCTGCTCGATCCCCGCGAAGCTCGCCCCCACCGCGAAGAGCGGCAGTCGCAGCGCCGAGAGCAACTCCCCGTAACGGTTCGCCGCGTACGCGTACGGCTGACCGTCTTTCGCGACCTTCGCCAGCACTGACGTCACCCGCCGCACCGCGCCCGGCCTGCCGAATGCGTCGCACAGCCGCTCCGCATCGCCCGGCGGCGCATCCGTCCCGCCGAGCAGCTCTTCGACGTGCTCCGAGACGTACGTGTCGGTCAGCTCGCCCGATTCGTAGAGCTGGTACAGCAGCACGCGCTGGGCGTACGTCATGACGAGCAGCACGGGACACGACAACGCCGCCGACAACGCCCGCGCGATCGACTCCTGCGACGAGAGATCCTCGTGGAAGACGACGGTTGCCCCCTTCTGGCCCTCGGCCACGTAAGCCACGCATCCGACGCAGTTAAGGTGATCTACGACATCGCCCGTCTGGGGACCGGATAAGACGATGTTCGCGTACTCGCTCAAGCGGCCCCACGATACTGCGACCGACTCCGACTGAGGCAGGACGCGCTTGACGACCTCGCGCGACTTCCGTTGCCGATTCAGAATCTGGTTGAGCAGGAGATCAAGCGGCTGGCACGCGAGCCGGTAACCATCGTCGTTTCCTTACCCGCCACAAGCAAAGTGATCGTTAGACCACGGCGGACGTCGAAGGCAACGTCTGCGGCGATCGATGCAGCAACTCCATCGCCGTCTCATACACCATCCCCGGCGTCACCCGCGTCATGCAGCGGTGGTCGAGGGGGCAGGTCTTCTTCTGGCACGGCCCGCAGAAGACTTTGACGGCGACCTTCCGCTCCTTCTCGAAGTAGATCTCCGTCCACTCCGGGTGCGTCGGGCCGAAGACCGTCACCACCGGCACATCGAACGCCGCGGCGATGTGGCGGGGGCCGGTGTCGTTCGTGACCATCAGGTCGCACCGCCGGACGATCTCCTTCAACGCCCCCAGCGTCATCCCCGCGCGCGACAGGTCGATCGCATCGTGCCTCATCCCGCGCTGGATCGAGTCGACGATCGCCCGCTCCTTCGGGGCGGCGCTGATCAGCACCGTCGCGCCCAACTCCGCGACGAACCGGTCCGCCAGCTTCGAGAAGTACTCGGCCGGCCAGCACTTGGCGGCGCCGTACTGGGCGCCGGGGTTGAGCACGATCAGCGGCGGCTTGCCGCCGAGCGCGGGGCGGTGCAGGTTCGCGGCCAACCCCGCGCGCGTGAACACTTCCTGCGCTTCGCGCTGCTCCGACGTTGTCACGAACAACTGGAGCTTCAGGTCGCGATGGGCCGAACCGAGGTAATGCGCGATCCCCATGTAGTACTTCACGATGGGCGACGGCACGAACTTCCCGCGATCCTTCACGGGCAGGAGCTTGTCGTCGAGAAGGAACCCCCGCCCATCGCGCTCGTAGCCGACAATGCGCGGGATCTTGGCCATCTTCGCGACCAGCGCGCTCTTGAACGAGTTGGACAGGAGAACGGCCAGGTCGAACCGCGCGGGCCGGAGGCGCGCCGCCAGGTCGAAGAACTCACCCTTCCCCGCCTTCGCGCGGGTCTTGCCCGTGCGGTAGGTGATAAGCTGGTCCGCCCACGGCATGCCGGTGTAGACGGGCTTCACGTAGCGGCGCATCAGGTAGCTGATGTGCGCCTGCGGGTACAGCTCGCGCAGCGCCCGCAGCGTCGGCGTCGCCATCACGGCGTCGCCGACCCAGCCGGGCTGAACGACGAGAATCTTGCAGGGTGAATCCATCGGGTTCGTCAGTATATCGCGCCCAGGATCGACAGACGAATCGCGGGAGCCACGAAGACGCAACGCACTAAGGAAACCACTACGGAATCAGTTCTGACGGAACTTCTTCGTGTCTGCCTTCGTGACTTGGCGTCTTCGTGGTTCCGCACTTCTCGACAAAGCCGGGCCGTCGCGGCGGCGCCAGCCACATCGTCGCAGCGACGAGCAAGCCGAACGACGCGTAGCAAAGCGTGAACACCCACGGCTCGGCGTCGAAGAAGATCAGCCGGTGCAGCCAGAACTGGATGCACCCCGCCTCGGCGTACGGGTCCTGCCCGGCCCGGACGCGCAAGTGGTTCTCCAGGATCGTCAACGGGCATGCGATGCCCAGGAAGGTTTGAGCCACGACGTACGCGATCGCCAGCAGATGAGCGACGCGGAAGTAGAAATTGCGAACCCACTCCCACTTCCGCGCCACGCCGAGCAGGATCGCGACAAGGCCGAACAGGATGAACACGATCACCGCGGTGTGCAGGATCAGGACGAAGTCGGCGGTGATGCGGTAGAGGTTCACAGCATCACACTCTACCATGCGACGGCGCGCCGCGCAACCGACTAGGTGTCGATGACTAACTTGTGAAGTCAGTTGGCGGCGCGTGCGCAGCACCGTGAGTTTTCATCCTTCGCGATGACGAAATCACGGTGCTGCGCACGCGCCGCTAACGGTGACGGGACCGATGTCGTTCAACTGGGATTTCTCGACCCTCGCCGATCGCTTGCACGAGGCACTCCTGCAAGCCGAGTCGGACTTGCGGCTCGAGCAGGCGGTGTACGGGCTGGACGCGAAGGACGAGCGCACGCTGCACGCGCTGCTGGGCGACGGGCTCTCCCGCCACTACGAGGTCGCGCGCGAGGTGCATTACCCATCGTCGTGGGGCCGCAAGCTCACCCACCGCCAGCGCTGCGACCTCGTGCTCGCGGAGAAGGGTCGGCCGTTGCGATTGGATCACACGCCGCCCTCGTTGTTCGACGCGCCGAATCAATCCACCGCGGCCGACGCGCTGTGGCTGGAGGTGAAAGTCGCCTACCAGTACCGCGAAGGCGGCATCCGCCACGGCGGGTACGGTCAGCAGTGGCGCAGCGCGGTCGTCGAAGACCTTCGCAAGATGGAAGCCGATGCGCTCATTCGCGAGGCCGGGTTGATGCTCGTCGTCTTCAACGAGTCGCGCGAGGTGCTGGAGAAAGACCTGGACCTGTTCGAGACGGTGCTGGCGCAGAAGCAAGTGCTGGCGGGGTTCAGGCACGTGCGGAGCGTGGAGATCCTGGAGCGCATGGGCCACCGCCTCTGCACGGCGGCGTTGTGGCCGACGCTGCAACGATGAAGTGCGAAATGGGCCGTTGTTTCCCGTCTGGCACACCTCTTGCAATTATCCCCACCCGTCTGCTCGTGGCGGACGGATGTGTGCAAGTCACTCTCGGCAGGAGCGTTAGTCGCGTGGCTAACGCGACAGTTCTGATACAAGGAGAACGCCATGTTAACGACGCTTGCTTCGACGGCCCTCTTGGCCCAGGCGCTCCCGGGTGGGTTGATCGGCCTTGCGGTGTTGTTTTTCATCATCGCGATCGTCGCGTACGTGCTGGGCGCCCAGGGCGTCGCCGGCATGAGCGCCGGCATCGGCCGGACCCTGCTGTTCGTGTTCCTGGTCCTCGCCGTGATCATGGTGATCGTCGGTTTGATCCAGTGACCGCGCGATTCAGCCGATCGGATAGCTTTTAGCACCGGCCGCAGCGCGTTCTCCTTGCACGCGTTGCGGTCGGGCTGCTATGGAGCAAGGCGACATGGGCGAGACGCGCGCATGGCACGGGAAGAACGCTCCGCCGGCGTGGTGCTGTTCCGGGCCGAGCCGGATGTCCCGGGGGGTCGCGCGTTTCTCCTGCTCGATTACGGGCGCTACTGGGACTATCCGAAGGGCCACATCGAAAAGGGCGAAGACGACGTCACCGCCGCCCTGCGCGAGTTGAATGAGGAGACGGGCATCGCCGATGCGAACCTCATCCCCGCATTCCGCCACGACATCGCGTACTTCTTCCGCGATCGCAAAAAGGGGCTCATCCGCAAGACCGTGACGTTCTTCCTCGCGGAAACGCGATCGTCCGATGTCACCCTCAGCCATGAGCACGTGGGTTTCGCGTTTCTCCCCTTCGAGCAGGCCCTCAAGCGCCTGAACTACCCCAACGCCAGGGGCATTCTCCAAGCCGCCCAGGATCACCTGACACGCTCGGCTGGATAGACATATTGTCGGTTCAAATTGTCGCGGATGACCCCGGTGAAACTGGGCAACCGTCTGTGGCGTGTACGCGTCATCACGAGGATACTCGCGTCCCCACATGGCGAAGACCAAGGTCAGAGCGAAACCTCCAAAACCCCGCCCCGTGCAGCCGAGCGCGGTGCGCACGCTCGCGCCTGCGGCCGCGCTCGTCGCGATGACGCTCCTCGCATATCTGCCCGCCATGTCCGCCGGGTTCATCTGGGACGACCCGGATTACGTCACGAACAATGCGAACCTGCGCTCGCCGCAGGGGCTATGGGACATCTGGTTCGTGCCGCGGTCGCTGCCGCAGTACTACCCGATGGTTCACACGACGTTCTGGCTCGAATACCAGGCCTGGGGTCTCTGGTCGCCCGGCTATCACGTCGTGAACATCCTCCTGCACGCAGCCAGCGCCGTTCTGCTCCTGTTTCTCCTCCGCAAGCTCCGTCTCCCCGCCGCCTGGCTCGCGGCGGCGGTGTTCGCGCTGCATCCCGTGCACGTCGAGTCCGTCGCGTGGGTCACCGAGCGGAAAAACGTGCTGTCGGGCCTGCTCTACCTGGCGGCGATGTGGAAGTATCTGAATTGGTCAGGTTTGGCGGAGGGTTCAAGGTTCGGATTTCAGGACTCAGAGACAACGGGGACGCAACTCTTTTCCTCACCCGAGAACACGGCAACCGAGACAACGGGGACGCAACTCGTTTTCTCAGGTGAGAAAACAGGGGGTGAGAAAACGGGGACGCAACTCGTTTTTTCAACCCTGAATTCTCATTACTGGTGGTCGCTCGCCTTCTTTGTCCTCGCGCTACTGAGCAAGACGGTCACCTGCTCGCTCCCCGCCGCCCTCCTGCTCGTGCTGTGGTGGAAGCGCGGGCGGCTCACGCGCCAGGACGTGCTACCGCTCGTCCCTTTCTTCGTGCTCGGCGCGGCGGCGGCGCTGACGACGTCGTACCTCGAGAAACAGCACGTCGGCGCCACCGGCGCGGAGTTCGACTTCTCCGCGATCGACCGCATCCTCATCGCCGGCCGGGCCGTCTGGTTCTACCTGACGAAGTTGATCGCGCCACTCGACCTCTCGTTCATCTACCCGCAGTGGTCGATCGACCCGGGCCAAGCGTGGCAGTTCGCGTTCCCGCTCGCGGCCATGCTGACGGTGGCCGCGCTGTTTCTCCTGCGCCAGCGCATCGGCCGCGGCCCGCTCGTGGCGATTCTGTTCTTCGGCGGGACCCTGCTGCCGGCGCTGGGATTCGTCAACGTCTACCCCATGCGCTACGCGTTCGTCGCCGACCACTTCCAGTACCTCGCGAGCATCGGCCCCATCATCCTCTTCGCCGCTATCATGCACAGGATGATAAATAGCTCCCGTCCCTATTTATCTCCCCTTTCTCCTCCGACAACTAACGCGACAATTCGGGCAGGAGAACGGGCGATAAATAGGGACGGGAGCTATTTATTTCCGCTTTTGGCGGGAGCACTCGTCGTCGTACTTGGCGGGCTCACGTTCCGCCAGGCGCGCGTGTATCACGATACGCTCACGCTCTGGACCGACGCGGCGCAGAAGAACCCGAACTCGTGGATGGTTCACACGAACCTCGGCCACGCGCTGGTCGAGGTCAAGCGGCTCAAAGACGCGCAGGCGGAGTACGAGACGTCGCTGAAGCTCGCGCCGAACCTCCCCGAGCCGCACTGGAACGTCGGCATCGGGCTGTCGGTCAACGGCGACTACGACGGCGCGCTCCGCCGCTTCGACGAAGCGATCCGCCTCGACCCCACCTTCGCGCTCGCCTACTACAGCCGCGGCAACGTCTACCTCGCGCGCGGCCGGCTCGAGGACGCGGTCGCGCAGTACCGCAAGGCCGTCGAGTTGAAGAAGGATTACGCGGAGGCGTACTTCAACCTGGGCGTGATCGCCGAGCGCCAACAGCGCCTCGACGACGCGAGGCGCTACTACAGCCTGGCCGTGGCGAACAAGCTCGACTACGCCGACGCGCACTACAACCTGGGGAACGTGCTGCTCCAGGCTCGGCGGTTCGACGATGCGCTGGTCCACTACTCGCAGGTGATCCGCATCCAGCCGCGCCGGGCGGAGGCGCACGTGAACCTGGGCGCGACGTTCATGGAACTGAAGCGTTACGAAGATGCGCGGCAGGCGTACATGGCGGCGCTGGCGATCGACCCGCGCCTCTGGCAGGCGCGGCGCGGCATGGAGCGCGCCATGAAACTGCGCGGGCTGTGACAGATCGGATGATCCGCGCGGGAAGGGAGAGCGAGGCTCCGCCCGAGCCGTCTTCTGTTTGGTCCGGACGCAAGAC
>JBAUGM010000460.1:0-2416 GCA_049679725.1 Tepidisphaeraceae bacterium | reverse complement strand
GACGAAGACGGCTCGGGCGGAGCCTCGCCCTCCCGATCGAGCGATCAGTTGCTCCGCGTCGTCGAGGCGCTCGTCGGCACAAAGCATTTGGACGCGTCCGGCGCCTTGTCGACGACCTTCAACTCCGCGAGCTGCGTCGCCAGCGTCTGCCAGCGCTCCAGCGTCATCGAGCCGATGCCGGCCGCCTGAGCCTCCGGCGTTTCGATCAGCGGCTTCTGCGCCGCGGCGCTCTCGGCGAACGTCGTCGCGTCCATCGTCGGGTTCAGTTTCTGCATGGCGCCGTTCGTCTTCGACGGGTCGGCCAGGTATGCCTGCCAGCCCTCGCGCACGGCATCGGTCACCTTTGCGACGACATCCGGATGCGCCCGAAGATAGTTGCCGTGCGTGACGAGGACGGTCGTGTACGGATTGTACCCCGCGTCGGCGATCAAGAACGTCTTCGGCTCGATCCCCGCCTTCTTCGCCGCCAGCGGCTCGGATGTGGCGAAGCACTGCATCGTGTACCGCTCGTCCGTGCGGAAGACGGACAGGTCCCCGCCCGGCGAAGGGACGATGCGGACTTTGTCGAAGCCGTACTTTTTCTTGAGGAAGTTCGCGTACGGCAACCCCTGCTGCATGGCGACGGTGCCGTCGTTCTTGAACACGTCGCCGATGTCAGTCAGCCCGCGCGAGGCGCGCGTCATGAGCGCCTGCGGGTTGGTCTGGTAGACGGCGAAGAGCGCGACGACGTCGCCACCCTGCGCGCGGTTGAGGATGACCTCGTCGGCGCTGACGACGCCGAAGGGGACCTGCTCGGTCGCGATCATCTGCACCGTAGGCGTGCCGACGCCGCCCTCGCGGACGTCGACGTTCAACCCATGCTTGTCGAACGGCGCCGCGTAAAACCCGCCGAACTGCGGCTCGGGCTTCCAGTTGAGCTGGAGGGTGAGCTTCTCGGCGCCACCGTTCGACGCGGCGCCGGTGGGCTTAGAATCACATCCATTGGCAAGCAGAAAGACAAACGCAGAGAAGCAGAGGAGCAGAGGAAGGAGGAGAAAGAACGATTTAGATCCTTGCATTTGCATTTCTCCCAATCTCTGCGTCTCTGCGTTCAGTCTTGCTTTTCCGATGCGTGCCAATGCCTCAGCGTGAGCCGGCTGACGAGGTTGACGACGCCGAACAGCCCGATGCCCAGTGCCGACCCGAGCAGCAGCGCCGCGAACGCCTTGTCCACGCGCTGCTGGGTGCGGGCGGCGTCGATGATACTGCCAAGCCCGCCGCCCGTAATGAACTCGCCGACGATGGCGCCGATGACGGACAACCCCGCCGCGATGCGCAAGCCGGTCAGAATCGACGGCAGCGCGAAGGGCAGTCGCAGTTTCAGGAGCGACGTCCCCGGGCCCGCGCCATACAGCCGGAACAGGTCGAGCAGGGCGGGCTCGGTCGAGAGCAGGCCGCTGACGGCGTTGGCGATCACCGGGAAGACCGACACGAGAAAAGCCGACGTGATGACCGTCGGCAAGCCGAAGCCGACCCAGATCACGAGCATCGGCGCGATCGCGATGATCGGCACGGTCTGGAACAGCACCGCGTACGGGTAAAACATCCGCTGGACCCAACGCGACGACGAGAGCGCCACCGCGAGGAGGATCCCGACGGCCGCGCTGAGCACGAAGCCGGTGACGGACGCGATGGCGGTCTGCGCGGCCGCGGGCCAGAGATCGGACGCCGCGAACGCGCGGGCGACGGCCGACGGTCGCGGCACGATCGAGTATCCTTCCCGCGGGACGAGCAGCTCCACGACCAATACCACCAGCACGAGCGGCACGATCGGCGGGAGCACCTTCGTCAGGAAAGCTCGGCCGCGGGTCACGATTGCTCCCCGCGCTGCAGCGCGTCGAACAGCACGCGCATCTCGCGCGCGAAGTGCGCATCCGTGCGCAAGGCCGGGGTCCGCTCGGCGGGCAGGTCGAGCGGGTGGTCGATGACGACCCGCGCGGGCCGGCGCGTCAGCACGATCGCGCGGTCGGCGAGGAACGCGGCCTCGATGATCGAGTGCGTGACGAACAGCACCGTCATCCGCCGCTGTGTCCACAGGGCGCGGAGCTGGTCATCGAGGTGCTGCCGCGTGATCTCGTCGAGGGCGGCGAAGGGTTCGTCGAGCAGGAGCAGCTCGGGATCGGTGACCAGCGCCCGCGCGAGCGAGACGCGCATGCGCATGCCGCCGGAGAGCTGGGCGGGGTAGCGCGTGATCGCGTCGCTTAGCCCGACCCGCGCGATCGCCTCGATCGCGCGATCGAGCCGCTCGGATTTGGATTCGCCGGACAACTCCAGGGGAAGCTCGACGTTGCGGAGCACGTTGCGCCACGGGAGCAGGTGCGCGTCCTGAAAGACGTACGCGACGCGCGCGGACGGGCTGACCGCCACGCTGCCGCTC
>JBAUGM010000459.1:0-10966 GCA_049679725.1 Tepidisphaeraceae bacterium | reverse complement strand
GTCCTGTCCCCTGCAATTGAAGGGCACAAGACCCCTCAATTTGGCGCGGTTTACGGTTGACTACGCCTGCCGGCTGCGGCGGTAGGCGGCGGGGGAGACGCCGGTCAGGCTGCGGAACTGGCGCGAGAAGAAGAACGTGTCGCGGTAACCGAGCCGGGCCGCGATCGCCTTGATCGGAAGGTCCGTCTCCGCCAACAACTCGCGCGCGGCGGCGCCGCGGCACTGAAGCGTGTACGCGTGCAGCGTCGTCCCCGTCGCGCGCTTGAAGCGACGGTGCAGCGTGCTCAGGCTCATCCCGAGCTGCCGCGCGAGCTCGTCGTAGCTCGGCAGTGCGGCAGCGCCGTTCCCGCCGCCGGTGTCGATCGGCGTCGAAAGCCGGTCCAGGAGTTCGGGCAGCCACGGCTCCCCATCCGCGATCGCCGGCTGCGCCCGATCCTGCGCCAGCTCGAGCAGCAACCGTTCCAGCAGATTCGTCGCCCGCAGCGCCGCCCAGTGCGTCCGATCGCTCACCAATCCCAGCAACTCATCGAACAGCCGGGCCGCATCCATTCCCGCCGGCGGAACTTGCGGCTCCAGCGGCAGCATGCGGTCCGCCAGCCACTCGCTCATCCGCGGGCCGGTGAACGAAACGTATCGGTGTGACCACGACGTAAACCCCGGCGCCACGTGAAAGCGAATGTGCGGCCCCGGGAACCCCGTCCAGAACCAAGGCCCCTCCAGCAACCACAATTCCGACCCGTACCACAGCTCCACGCCCCCCGACGTCATCAACTGGAGCGAGCAGTACCCCTCGAACACCTTGTCCGTGCGACACATGTTCTCCGGCCGGTACGCGCTGTGAAGGAAGACAAGTGGGCTGCCCCGCATTGCCGGAATAGTGCAACACCGGGCCTCAAAAATCCATTCTCGAAGTGGAAAGCGGGGTTCACAATGAGGTTGTTGACATCTCTGTGCAAGCAGAAGCCGCCGCGGTGAGTCACCGATTCAACGGCGAACGTCGCCCGAGTCGAGTCACTTTTCATTCGGGGAACACTGTCATGCGTCGTACCCATCACAACGCGTTCACTTTGACCCAGATGCGACACCGCGCGCGGGCGTTCACGCTCGTCGAACTGCTCGTGGTGATCGGCATCATCGCCATCCTCGTGGCGCTGCTGCTCCCGGCCCTCCAGGGCGCCCGCCGGCAGGCGGCGACCGTGCAGTGCGCCAGCAACATGCGCCAGATCGCAACGGCCCTGGTGATGTACATCGATACGAACAAGGGCAAGTTCCCGCCCGCCAGCGCGTTGGACGGCTTCGCCATCATCGAAGAGGCGTACCCCAACGGCTGGTGGTGGCCGAACGAACTGGTCCGCGGCAACTTCATCAAGGCCCCCAGCGTCTACGCCGGGCCGGGCAGCACGACCGGGTCGAAGCGCTTCAACTCGAGCAACGTGTTCCGCTGTCCCGAGGGCGTCGAGCAGGAATACTGGCCTTCTCCCGGCAACGGGAACGGGCTGTACCCGACCCACCACCACAACAATCGCTTCACCTGGTTCAACGACGGCGCCGTCACCGCCGCCGACGGCATCCTGATCCCGTCGTGGTATGCGCTGAACGCGCGCGGAGCCGTGACGCTGGCGGACAACGCGATCACTCGCAGTTCGATCAATCCCGCCTTCGCTCCGAAGATGGGCCACCGCGTCACCCCGTTCGTCAGCTTCCTCAGCACCACCACGACGGCGGATGTCCATGACCCGGCGTGGGGGCGCACGATGGCAAACGTCCGCAAGAGTGCGGAACTGATCATGGTGATCGAGTCGGCGAGCAACAACTGGGACTTCAAGCAATCCACCTATCCGCACCTGCCGCGCCTCGGCGGGCGACACGGGAAGAAGACGGGGGACGGGCTCAACGCCTTCACGAACTTCGCGTTCTTCGACGGCCACGTCTCGCTCTACCCGACCGCCGACTTCCAGGGCCCGCCCATCGGCGCCATCGAGCGCATGGGGCAGGGGACGATCTTCTACCTGAACCGCCAACGCTGACCGCGCGGGCGAAGATGCCCCTTCCCCGCGCGGTGGCGGTGCCTTCGGTCTCCGCCGATCTCATCGCATTCAAGCAGGCCGGCCTTGACCTCCTCCTGATCGAAATCCGATGAACGTGGCCGCCGCCGATCGAGCGGCACGCCGCTACCGCTGCGCAGCCGTCGAGGATGGCGGATCCAGACGAAGTTTCGCGCCGCGTCGCCGGCGCTTCTTCATCTCGATCAGGACGATCAACTACGTCTCTTTTCGAGTTCGCGGCACAGCTTGTCAAAGGATGGCGAATGCGCTCTGCACAGAGCGAGATCCATTCTTGCGGTAAATGCCGCTTGGTCGGCCGTTTCACTGTATTTGCCCCACTTCGTGCGCTGTTTGATCCATCCCTTGCCAAGGCGCTCCGCCTCGGGATCGGGCGGTAGCGGATCGTCCTCCGGCAGGTCGAGGTACTCGGTCAGCGAGGCGGCCGCAGCGACGAACCAGGTTTCGTACATGATGTTCGCGACCACGACGGCAATATCCTTGTCGCCCCGCGCGCGTTGGGCTCGATCAAGGAGCAGGGGACCCAATGAGCCGAGCTTTTGACAATCCTCTTCGGCGTCAATCAGGATCAGGACCAGCCCATCCCCGTATCGCTCTAGTTTGAGGAGTGCGAGGTTGATCGCCTTCTCGAGGTCGCCGGAGTCCTGTCGGAGGAGGAGACCCCGCGACCGGCGAATGGGCTTAAGCACGTTGGCGTGAGTTCCTCCGACCAGTTCAATCCACACCCGCTGAAGGAGCAGTCGGGCCGCAGCCTCATCGCCCTGCCCCTCGACAATCGGGGCGACCGATATTTGACTCACGATTCGACCTCCGCAAACCCTTCAAACAGCGGCGAATCCTCCTGTCGTTTCACGTCATCGGCATCGGGCTCAAGCTGGTCCATCCGCAGCAGCTCACCGGCGTTATAAAGGTGATCGCGGATGGACTTACGGCTGGCTGGGTCGGGCGGACCAACGATCGTTTCCCCTTGACGCGCGACGACTGCGAGGAGGCCTTCGTCTCTCGCCCCCATCGCTTCGAGTAGGTCGGCGCTGTGTGTTGTCAGTAATACTTGGGTATGCTCTGTCGCCTCGTTCAGGGCATCCATCAGCGCCCTCGCAGCTGCAGGATGCAGCGCGGTTTCCGGCTCCTCGATCCCTACCAACCGCACGCGATCGCGGATGTGCACCAGTTGCGAGACGGCGATCAGTATACCCAGCGCGCGGAGAATCCCATCAGACATGTTCGCCGCATAGAACCGCCACGGATCCTTCGCGCCCGTCACCTGCTGATAGAATTCGACGGTCTCGCGCGGCCCGAGCTGCACACGGTTCACGCGCATGATACCGTCGACTATCTTGCCCAAGTACTGTTCGGCACGGCCTTTCTCCCTAGGCGCATCGGCCTGCAATCGGGCGATCACACTGGCGATATTGTCGCCGTCGCGGTGGAGCAATTCGCCCGCGTCCGGGCTCTGCAATTCCTTCATCGATTCCGGGTTCAAGTTGTAGAAGCCCATGGACGTGAGGGCATCGTAGGCAACGCGGAACTCCGGAATTCCTGATGCCACCACCAAGTAGAGGCGGTCCGAGACCGCTCGCGGCATAGTGGCGGGTGAGGCGCGCTCGACCTCCCCATCGCTGATTCGGTAGTAGGCGGTGGGTTCGCCGGAAGGCCCACGCATCTCCAATTGCTCCGCCCTGACGGAGAAGGCGCCGTCAGTTCGTGCGGTGATCTCAAATCCATAGGTCGCAATGCCACCGTCGGGAAGGCCGAACTCTACGCCAAGTGCGAAGTTGCGCGGGTGACCAGTGCTCCGTCGCCGCACGCTCGCGATCCCGCCGCGTGACTTGATTGCATGATCGAGGGAGGACTGGAGCCCGTCGGCGATGAACCGAAGCGCGTCAAGAAAATTACTCTTGCCCGCGCCATTCCGCCCTACTAGCACGCTAAGTCGCGCAAGCTTCACATCGCACTTGCCGATGCTCTTGTAGTTCCTGATCGTCACCCGGCGCATGAATGGCTCGCGATCGCGTGGCGCAGCCGGCGGCAGAGCTAAGGGCAGTTGATCCATTTGCGCTCAACTATACTCGTTGGCCGCCCCCCCTCATAACCGCACTTCGGTTGACCATGGGACACTCGATTGATGGCGGTCGAGTGGGCGATTCGGCGAGTGCGGGCCGAGGCGCTTGCAACGATCAAGGGCGGACTGCGGGCCGTCTACCGGACGTTGGAACTGCCGGGGAAGAATCGCTGAAGGACGCCCACGCCGACCTCGATGCGGCCGTGCTCCCGGCCCACGGGTTCTCGCCGAAGAAGGACCTGCTCGCCCAACTCCTCGAACTGAACCTCGCCGTCGCGGCACGGGAGAAAGCGGGGGAGGCTGTGGACCGCCCCGGGCGCCCGTCGGGCTACGGCGATCCCGCGAAACTCGTCACCGACGACTCCATCAAGCCCCGAGCACCGCAGTCCGCCCAGCCCGCCGATCGTGCGCGTTTGTCGTGACAAACGCGCAAAAGGACTTACGGCAATCCCGCCGAAACGCAGAACTTTTCAGCTCGTTTTTCGGGGCTTTTCGCGCGATCGGGAAATCCTTGTGCGCGATGGTCATGAGAATCGCGCACGGCTCACCGGGTATGGGGCGCTCGGTCTTTGGGCGTCTTCCGCTCGCGGCTTCGTGGATCGAGCAGTGTTCGTCCGCGAAGCCGCAAGCGGCGATGTCCGACAACCCGAGGCACGCGTGCGATGGTTGGCCTGGATCGACGAAAATGTGCGGGAATGTTCAGGAATGTTCAGTCGCAGGCGAGAAAGGCGAAACGAAGCCAGGAGTGCCCAGACCGCCGCGGGGCGAAGGATCGCGACGGCATCCGATCGCGCTCGGGCGAGACGCCCCAAGCCACGTCGCGCGAAACGAAGCCAATCGAAGCCAACGCAAAACCCGGCCAGCGACCTGGAATCGAGGAAATATTCCATCGCCGAGCGCGCGCCGGCGACGAAACGAAGCCATTCGACGGGGCTCCTCACGACGACGAGGTCACGCGTGAACGAGATCCTTCACCACGGCAAGCAGGGCAGTTGGGTCGGGTGGAGGACCGGTCAAAAATTGCCGGGTTCCTGCCCGGAATCGGCCGATCCTGCTGGAAATGCCGGCGTGCGTCCGATACAAGGGCATGCACGGCTGCCACCGCGATCGCTCGGACGGACGGAACTGTCTCGCAGCGGTCGCACCGTTCGCAGCGGACGCGCGACGTTCGCCACGGGCGGCCGGGGCAATCGGGTCCGATGTCGACCTTGTCGTTTCACACAGCAGGGTCGTCTCACAGAGCAAGGGGCCACGGATGGCTGCTGGTCGACTCACTCCGCTCGCGATTCTCCTTTGCGCGTTCGTTGTCGTCGGGTGTTCGAGCCCGGCGGTGATGGACACGCTGCCCGAGCCGAACTTCAACGGCCCGGTGGTGGCTGCGCCCCCGCCCGCGCCGAAGACGCCGACGTTCACCACGCCGCCCGCGCAGGGACCGGTGGCGAGCGGTCGGATGACCGGCCCGCGCGACTGGACGCCGACGATCGCGCCGCGGCAATGGAAGTGGATCGTCATCCACCACAGCGCCACGCCCGCCGGGAGCGCCGCCGTCTTCGACAAGATGCACAAGGACAAGGGCTGGGACGAACTGGGTTATCATTTCGTCATCGGCAACGGCACGAACAGCGGTAACGGGCAGGTCGAAGTCGGCAACCGCTGGAAGTCGCAGAAGTGGGGCGCCCACGCGAAGACGGCCGACAACAAGTACAACGACTACGGCATCGGCATCTGCCTCGTCGGCAACTTCGATCTCGACCGCCCGACCCCCGCCCAGCAACAGTCGCTGGCCAAGCTCGTCGCGTTCCTCGAGAAGACCTACCGGATCACGCCCGAGCGCGTCGTCGGCCACGGCGAGACGAAGGCGACCGACTGCCCGGGCAAGTACGTCAGCATCGCGCAGGTCCGCGCCATGGCCCGCCAGATGCTGACCGCCGCGGGCGAAACGACGGCGCCGACGGCCGTCACCGCCAGCGGCGAACTGCTGCGCGACGCGACGGATCGCTAACGGTCACAACCTGATGGATCGCGTCCCCTTGCCATTGCTCAACCTTTGCATAAGATTGTCCGATAGATAGTTAGTCTAGTCCGACGGCCCAGCCGATTCAGAGCACGCCACGTCCGGTTTCCCTTCCCAGCCGAGTTCGTCGAGTTCTCTCCGCCGACCGATCCGTCCCTCGATACGAGCTTGTTAACCCTTGTTAACCCTTGTTCCTTCAGAAGGAATCGAATTACACTTTCGAGCCGCCCCGAAGCCGGCTCGCACCGCGCGCGGCATTGGCCGCGCAGAAAGCATCATGTCTGAACAACTGAAAACGAAGATCCTCACCCACCTCAAGAGCGAGGACTACCGCCCGCAGCCGCCGCGCGGGCTGGCGAAAGAACTCGAACTGCACGAGGCGCACGCGTACGGCGCCTTCCGCGACGCGCTGCGCGAGCTGGTTCACAACGGCCACGTCGTGCTCGGCGCGCGCGGGGCGGTCGTGCTCCCGACGCAGAAGGTCAGCCGCGACGAATTCCTCGGGACGTACCGGCACAACAAGCGCGGGTTCGGCTTCGTCGTCCCGACCGACCCTGGCGCGCGCGAAGACCTGTTCATCCCGCCCGGCAACCACAACGGCGCCATCACGGGCGATATCGTCCGCGCCAAGATCACCAGCCGCGGCGAGCGCGACGGCAAGGCGATGTACAGCGGGCGCATCACGGAGATCATCCAGCGGACGCAGAAGCGCTTCGTCGGCACGCTCGCGAAGGTCGCGGGCGAGTGGCTGGTCATGCCCGATGGCAACACGTTCACCCATCCGATCCTCGCGCCCGACGCCGCCTCGCGCCACATCAAGGTGGGCACGAAGGTCGTCATCGAGCTCACCGCGTATCCCGAAGAAGGCCAGCGCGCCGCGGGCGTCATCACGGAAGTCCTCGGCGCCGCCGGCGAGAAGGACGTCGACCTCAAGAGCGTTATCGTCGGGCTTAACCTCCCGGGCCCGTTTCCCGACGCCGTCCAGGCGCAAGCGCGGCGCGCGATCGACACGTTCGACCCCGAAGAAGAGCGCACCCGGCGCCTGGACATCACCGACCAGATCATCTGCACGATCGACCCCGACGACGCGAAGGACTACGACGACGCCATCAGCCTCCGCCAGCTCGAGAACGGGCAATGGGAGCTTGGCGTGCACATCGCGGACGTCTCCTACTTCGTCGAGAAGGAGACGCCGCTCGACGTCGAGGCCAAAGAGCGCGGCAACAGCACGTACTTCCCCGGCCACGTCATCCCGATGCTGCCGGAGATCCTGTCCAACGGCGTCTGCTCGCTCCAGGAGGCCGTGCCGCGCCTCTGCAAGAGCGCGTTCATCACCTACGACGAAGATGCCCGTCCGATTCGCACAAAGTTCGCGAACACGCTGATCAACAGCCGCAAGCGGCTGCGATATGTCGAAGCGCAGGCGCTGATCGACGGCGCCGACATCATCCCGCACCCCGACGGCAACAAGCGCCGCGCCGACTACGCGCCGGAGGTGCTCGATCTCCTCGACCAGATGAACTCACTCGCCAAGCGCCTGCAGAAGCGCCGCCGCGAGCAGGGGCAGATCGTGCTCGACCTGCCCGAGGTGAAGCTCGTGCTCGACGACGAGGGCAAGGTCATCGACGCGGTGCCCGAGGACACGAGCTTCACGCACACGCTGATCGAGATGTTCATGGTCGAGGCGAACGAAGCCGTCGCCCGGCTGCTCGATTCGCTGAACGTCCCGTTCCTCCGCCGGGTTCACCCCGAGCCGGACCTCCAGGATTCGGACCGGCTGCGGAACTTCGTGCAGGTGGCGGGGCACAAGGTGCCCAAGAACCTGGACCGCAAAGGCATTCAGCAGCTGCTCGAGTCGATCCGCGGCAAGCCGGAGGCGTTCGCGATCAACCTGGCGATCCTCAAGAGCCTGACGCGCGCCGAATACTCGCCGGAGGTGGTCGGCCACTACGCGCTGGCGAGCGAGCAGTACTGTCACTTCACCAGCCCGATCCGTCGCTATGCGGATTTGACGATCCACCGCCTCCTCGACGCCTACTTCACCGCCCGCGGCGACTCGCCGACGACCGGCGCGATCAGCAAACCCAAGGGCGGTCGCAAGGGCAAGGTCGTGCTGGACGACGTCCCGACGCACGGCGATTTCGTCGAGATCGGCAAGCACATCAGCTTCACCGAGCGCCGCAGCCAGGACGCCGAGCGCGAGCTGCGCCAGGTCAAGCTGCTCACCCTGATGCAGAACCACATCGGCGACGAGTTTCTTGGCGTGGTGACCGGGATCACGAACTTCGGCATCTTCATCCAGATCAACCCGTACCTCCTTGACGGGCTCATTCGCTACGAGGAGCTGATGGACGACTGGTGGGACGTCGACGAGCGCGCCGGCGTGGTCCGCGGGCAGCGCACGGGCAAGAAGATCGGCATCGGCGACGTCGCGAAGGTGCGCATCGCCAAGGTCGACCTCGCGCGGCGCGAGCTGAACCTCGGCATCGTCGAAATCACCTCCCGCGGCGGCCGGGGGGATGTCAGCGTGAAGCCGAAGCAGGGCGGCGCGCCGAAGAAGAAGGGCAAAGGCAAGGTCGAGCACCGCGGCGGGCAGACGCGCCGCAACCGCGCGTCGAAGAAGCGCGGCCGAGGTGGATAGCCCGCACGTCATCCCGATGGGAGCCTTGGCGACCGGAGGGATCTCGGGTCGAGAGTTGCTTGAGCACCCGAGATCCTTCAGCTCGTAAAACTCGCTTCAGGATGACGTCGCTCGCGATGACCTCGCTCACAGGACGACCATCACGCAGCGCCCGCCACAGTTCAGTCGAAGCGGTCCCCAACGGGCGACGGCACGAACGCTTCGCCCATCGACAACCGCTGCCGTTCGACCATCTCGTGATAGCTGCCGCGGCGGGCCATGAGGTCGTCGTGCGTGCCCATCTCGATCACCTGGCCTTCGTCGAG
This sequence comes from Tepidisphaeraceae bacterium, assembly GCA_049679725.1. Classification (GTDB taxonomy): domain Bacteria; phylum Planctomycetota; class Phycisphaerae; order Tepidisphaerales; family Tepidisphaeraceae; genus DASYWJ01. The sequence goes on along the minus strand of JBAUGM010000459.1, from coordinate 1,881 downwards.
CACGACGATCAGGTCCGCGTGCGTGACGGTGCTCAGCCGGTGGGCGATGACGAACGTCGTGCGGTTGCGGAGCAGTTCGGCCAGGCTCGCCTGGATGAGCTGCTCGCTTTCCGTGTCGAGGTTGCTCGTGGCCTCGTCGAGAATGAGGATTTGTGGGTCGGCGAGGATCGCGCGGGCGATGGAGAGGCGTTGGCGCTGTCCGCCGGAGAGCTTGAAGCCGCGTTCGCCGATGAGCGTGTCGTAGCGCTCGGGGAGCTGGCTGATGAACTCGTGCGCGTTGGCGCGTCGCGCGGCGTCGGTGATCTGTTCGTCGGTTGCGTCGCGCCGGCCGTAGGCTATTGTTTCGCGCACGGTGCCGTCGAAGAGGAAAGTCTCCTGCTGCACGACGGCCATGAGCCTGCGGTATGACGCGAGCTTCAGGTGGCGCAGGTCGATGCCGTTGAGCGTGACGTGGCCGCGCGTGGGGTCGTGGAAGCGGGCGACGAGATCGGTGAACGTCGTTTTTCCCGCGCCGCTGGGGCCGACGAGCGCGACCGTCGCGCCGCCGGGCACGGTGAGGCTCACGTCGCGCAGGACGGGAACGTTTTCTCGGTACGCGAAGGTGACATGGTCGAAGCGGACTTCGCGCACGACGTCCGGCGCGTCGATTGCGCCCGGCGCATCGGGCTTGTCCGGCGACATGTTGAGCACGGAGAAGATCCGCTCCATCGCTGCCAGCGCGCGCTGGGTTTGTCCGACGCTCGAGACGATCTGCCAGATGGGTTGCAGCAGCAACACGGCGAAGATCTGGAACGCGAAGATGTCGCCCGTCGTCGCCTTCCCGCTGAGATACAGGTGTCCGCCGTACCAGACGATGAGGAGGCTCGTGGCGGGGATGAGCAGCCCCCACGCGCCGGCGAGGATCAGTTCCATTCGCTCGGCGAAGAGGTTCTTGCGGATGACGGTGTGGTGCCCGACGGCGTAGCTCTTGCCCTCGCGGTGCTCGCGCCGGAAGGCGCGGACGACGCGAATCCCGCCGAACGTTTCCGTCACGCGAGCGTCGATGTTCGAGCGATCCTCGCGCATCGAGCGATAGATCGGCCGAACCTTCTTCAGCCACAGGTAGCTCGCCAGCGCCAGCGGCGGCGTGGCGATCAGCGCGACGACGGCGAGTTGCCAGCTCAGCGCGAAGAGGATCGCGATCGTCATGACCACGCGGATCAGCGCGACGCCGGGCGAGATGATCGCCATCTGCACGAGGCCACTGACGCTGTCCACATCGCCCGACAATCGCGAGACGATGCCGCCGGACTTCATCTCGCCGAGGTCGCCGAAGGAGAGGCGGAGCAGATGGTCGAAAAGTCGATGCCGGAGGCGGAAGATGACCTTGGCGTTGAGCACCGCCATGCGGTAGCCGCGATAGGAGTCAATTGCCTGTTTTAACAGGAGCAGAATCACGATGCCCAACCCCAGCAAATTGAGTTGCCGGAGCTTCTGGTCGTGAGATATGCTTTGGGGCAGCAGGTCGATGACTTGTTTGATCGCCAGCGGCCAGACCATATCCAGCGCGGCCGCGATCAGGGCGAGGACGAAGACCACCACGAGCCCCACGCGGTACGGCGCGAGCCAGCGGAGATACTCCCGCACGTGCCGCCAACGGTCCTTGCGGCGGAGGGTCCTGTCGCCCGGCACGTCGCCCGAAGACGGCGCGGCGGGCCTGGATCCCTGCTGGCGAAAGGCAAGTTCCCGACGTTTCGAGGAGTTGGGTTGCTTCATGGAGACAGCTGCGCCGGTAGCACAAGTAGCTGCTAACGCGGGTCGATAACGATAACAGTGTAGGCGCGGTTGGAATGATCCCCCACGGCGGGGCACAGCGCCGGCGCCGCCCCGCGCCGCTTTAGC
>JBAUGM010000458.1:0-3483 GCA_049679725.1 Tepidisphaeraceae bacterium | reverse complement strand
CATGCTTCCATTCCTCCAGCCCACCTCTTCCGCTTCCACTCCTCCCCTGGCCATCTCGCCAACAAAACGATTGCAAAAGTAGACCTGTATCGGACAGTATTGCATCCTGAGGTACTCCGAAGGATCTAGCCAAATTGGTCGGGCCCGCCCGTTCGAGGCGAGATCCTTCGGAGTACCTCAGGATGACAACTCTCCGCCACAGACGTTCGAGAATCGTGGCCTCTTATTTAGAATAGTCGCGCGTCACTTGCGTACCTTTGAGCGTGATAGGAGCGCGAGAATCCGTATCACATCGACGGTCGACGATATCTCTGCGGCGGGGTCTGGCAGCGCATTGGCCGCGTTCTGCGCGGCGGACGACCGCAGGTCGACCGAGGTTCCAATCGTGCGGCGGCCTTGCGGCTGTGAGGACGTTGCAACTCGCGCAGCGGCCGACGGTTGGCGGCGCTTTTTCAGCACTCGTCACGAAAGACAAGGAGTTATGGCGCGCTCGGTGTCACCACCTGCTTCGGCGCGAAGAGCTTGCGGCTCTCCTCCACGTACTTCAGCATCCGCTGCGGCGACAGACTGCGCCATTGCAGGAACTGCTGGCGCAGCTCGGTGAGGAACGTGCGGTTCATGCGGTACCAGCTTCCGTCGTCGCCGCTGAGGCGTTTCAGGACGACTTCGACCTCGTAGATGTCGGGGAACTCGCCGGCCTGCCCTGAGCTTGTCGAAGGTGCCTGCCCTGCCTGCCCTGAGCTTGTCGAAGGTGAGCTTGTCGAAGGCGAGTTTGTCGAAGGGGGATGAATGACAAGCCGCAGGTTCTGACGCACGCCCAGGTCGAACGGCGTGAGCCAGATGAGCGTCTGGATCGCGCGGGAGCCGTCGCCCTTACCGTTGCCGTCGCCCGGCGGGACGACTTGCACCTTCCCCGCGGAGAACTTGCCGATCGACCCCTCCTGATGCGCCGCAAAGAAGTCCGCCAGGTACGCCAGCGCGCCCTCCGCGGCGGTGCGGTTGATCGTGAACGGGAGGTGCGCCTTGATCTCGTCGCCGCTCGGTTGCGGGACCGACCACGAGCGATCGATGCTCGGCGCGGCGATCTTGCTCGCGACGCGCGCGGGCACCAGCGCGCTGAGCAGCACGATGAGCAGGATAAGCCCCATCGTGAGAATCGCGCTCGTGCCGGAGTAGTTGAGCGTCACATTGCCCAGCCACCCGAGCTTCAGCAGCAGCGTGCCGACGCCCTGGCCGATGACGTAGCCGAAGACGGTGCCGATCAGCCCATACGTGAGCGCCTCGGCGACGAAGAGGACGCCGACGTGCAGCGGCGCGAGCCCGAGCGAGGTGTAGACGTGGATCTCGCGCTTGCGCTCGGCGATGGAGCCGAGCATGGTGTTGAAGATGATGAGCCCCGCGATCGCCAGCGGGATCGCGACCTGACCGGCGCCGCTGACGGTCGAGAGGTTGCTGGCCGCGACGAGGCGCACGCCGTCGTCGTAGCCGGCGAACATCGCGAGAGAGAAGCGCTTGCTCAACTCGGCGGCCGAAGACTCGACTTCCGCCTGGTTGATCAGCCCGACCTCGACGCTGCGGAGCGAGCCGTTGGGGATGGACTTGGACACCTCGGCGGGGACGATCGCGATGCGACTCGACGATAGATGTTCGTATCCACTCGACGCTTCGGACGAACCGGATCCGCCTTCCAGGTCGAAGCTGTCGGCCTCGACGTTCTTCAGCTCGCGCCCGCCGGCGTCGAGGGCGCCCAGCGTGTACTTCAGTGGCGCCAGCGGCTCCCCGCTGAGGCTGACGACCTTCTGGTCGAACGCGGCTGAGTCGAAGACGCCCGCGATCTGCATCGGGCGACCGGCGAGGCGAACCGTGTCGCCCTCCTTCACGTTCAGCTCCGTCGCGGCTTCGGTCGGGAGGAAGACGATGTCGCGCTCGCCCCTCTCCAGCCTGGCGAATCGCTCGGGGCCGAGCACCTCGGCGATCTTCGAGAGCTCCGATTCGCCCGGCGAGAGGCCGAGGACGGCCTGGACGGAATGGACGCGCGGCGCGCCGACGTCGTCTCCCGCGACGACGTGCAGGTTCTCCTTCGGCTCGGTCGCGTTGACGTTCCACCAGCGCTCGACGATCCGCTTGCCCGGCAGCAGCGGGCGGAGGTTCTCGACGGTGACGGGCGACATCGGGCGATACCCGCGCTGGCGGAGCATCAGGCCGGGATGGCTGGACGCTTCGCCCGTCGCGGTTGTCGTCGTCCCGACGAAGCGCGTGGCGCTGGTGAAGCAGAGGACGGCAAAGGTGATCAGCACGATCGTGATCGACGTCAGGGCCGTGCGGAACTTGCGGCGGCGCATGTTGGCGATGCCGAGCAGCACGGCGCTGGTCAGCACGCTCGCCCGCGCGAAGCTCGCCGACGGCGCCGTGCCGCGCCCGGAGCGGAGGCGCTTCAGCTCCGTGTCGAACTTCCCGTACACCACCCAGATGACCACGATCGACATGAAGATGATCGCGAACGACAGGATGATGATCAGCGGGCTGGAGCTGATCTTGAACGCGGGGTGGAAGCTCCACAGCGCCGCCGCCATCAGCGCGAAGATGGCGCAGGCGCCGGCGATCTGCTTGTAGATGTTCGGCGTGCCGATGAGCAGCCGCTCCATGCAGAACGAGAACGGGACGCACAGGAGCAGGAGGAAGATGGCGGCGCGGACGACGTCGCGGGCCATGGCGTCGACGGCGGCGTAGACGCGGGCGTTGTTCGCCCAGGCGCCGTTGGCCTGCTCCATGAGGGCGGCGCCGTCGTTGTCGTTCAGCGCGGTTTCGGCGCGGGCGATCTGCTCGCCCGCCTCGGTGTGCATGGCGTCGATGAGGGAGCTGGTGACGCCCGCCTTCGCGTACTGACGGATGCGACGGTCGTCCAGACGCCAGAAGTCGCGGGCGGTGACGAGGGCGAGGGGACCGAGATCGTTGAGCTGGGATGCGGTGAAGCCTTGACCTTCGGCGCGGGTGAGGTTGGATGGGGCGCTCCCGCCCGCTGAAACGGGCTCGCCAACCTGAGCGACCATCCCACTGTCCCGCGTTGGCGAGCCCGCTTGAGCGCGCGGGCTTGTGGGAAGCGGAGCGTTGATGAGGAGCAACCGATTCCCGACGTTCCCGAAACGGAAGATGAGATGGTTGCGCGTCCCCGGTTCGACGAACCCCGCCATCAGTTGGTTGCGGATGACCGCGTTGTAACGTTGCGGCTCGGCGCTTCGTCGCGCGTCGAGAGGAGTCACGTCGCTCAGCGTCTGCAGAAACCGCGGGTCATACAGGCCGACGAGCGTGAACGGCTCGCAGGCGAAGACCACCGTGCGGAACGGCTCCAGCACCTTCTGCAAATCGGCGTAGAGTTTCAGGTCTGCCGACTGTCGGCCGACGTCGGAGCAGGCGGTGATCTCACCGGTGTCCTTCGCGAGGCGATACGCGTGGATCGCGAAGAGCATCAGCTCCGGCTTGCTG
>JBAUGM010000457.1:0-6025 GCA_049679725.1 Tepidisphaeraceae bacterium | reverse complement strand
GCGGCCGCGGCCGTTGCGGGCTGTGTCGCGGGCGCCTGGGCGATGGCGGGAGTCGGGAGAACAACGAGCAAAACCGCGATCGCCGCAGCCGCACCCCGGGCAATGAGTTCAGCGACGATACGCACGTTGTGGATGAATGTACTTAAGGCATCCGCGCGAAGCCACGTTTTTCCAAGGCGGGAATCACGCCACCCGGGTGGCGCTGCCCGATCGGCGACGGCTGCAGATGAGCAGCGCCGCGCCGCACGCCGCGAAACCCGCGCTGGCCGGCTCGGGAATCACGACGATCGAGTAGTTCGCGTGCTGCGCGAACTCGTTGTCGTTGAAGTCCGGGGCGGCGCCGACCCAGCCCGTGCCGGGGTCACTGGTCGACTGAAGCGAATACGTGCCGACCGGCGTCGATGGGTCGACCTTGATCGTAAAAATAGCCACGAGGAACGACGTGCCCATGGTTGGCACGTCTTCATCGAGCACGCCCCCGCCGAGGTCGTGGTCGTTCCGCGGATCGAGCAGCGCACCGGGCAACGCTTCGACGGTCGCGTCGTCGTTGTACAGTCCACTCCCATCAATACCACCAGCGTAAGGGCTGCCAGTCCAATTGCGGTCCTGGATGCTGAACAAGCCGCTGCCCGCGCCGAGAATCGTCAGGTAGTAGTCAATCGCCGTCGTTCGGTCGGCGGCCGTGTTCGCGGAGGTGAGGTTCAAGCGCACGTTGAACGTGCCGTTGGGCAGGACGTTGACCGAGCCGTTGCTGGTGCCGTCCTGATCGACGAACGCGAGCGACACAGCAGCGTGCGCTCCGGCGGGGAGGAGGACCGAGATCAAGACGACAGTGATGGATAGGTAGCGCAGTTTCCGCACAGCGTTTCTCGCCTCCACACAGCCCCCATGTTTTGGCGATCCTACAACTTTATTCCAGTAAAGCATCGAAAAATCGATAAAAATCTTTTGACAGCAATGAAGAGAGATCTGTAGGGTATCGCGCGGCGGGTACGGGTAAATGCATCAGGGACTCTCTCCTTCTCATCGGTTTACCCCGTCGCCCTTCCCGTGAAACGCTCGCTCTCGGCGCGAGGGTTCCACGCACACGCACGGCGCTGGTTCGCGGGGGTATTTTCTTCCACGGAGGGCACATGCCTTCACGCGGCCGCCTCGCCACCGTTCTGGCCAATCTCCTCATCCTGCTTGTGGCGCATGGAACTGTCCTTGCGCAAGCCGCGCCACAACTCACCTCCGCCGTCTCGCGCAAATCACACGGCGGAACGAACTACGACATCGCCCTGCCGCTCACAGGCAACAGCGGCATTGAGTGCCGGCGCGTCACCTCGCTGGGCATGCGACTGATCCTGACGTTCGACCAGCCTATCACGTCCATGAATGCGCCCGTTGTCGCCGGAACGGGAACGGCCGCGGCGCCCACCATTGCTGGCAACGTCGTCACGCTCAACTTTACCGGTTTGGCCAACTCGCAGACGATGACGGTCACGCTGAACAACGTGACCGCCGAGCTGGGCGGCGTGCAGCCGTCGGTGGCGATCCCTCTGCGCATCCAGGAGGGTGACTGCGGATCGAACGGCACGATGACCGGGTCCGACGTGAACCTCACCAAGTCCCGCGTGGGCAAGCCGGTCACGGTGTTCACGTTCCGTTCCGACATCAACTGCAATGGTTCGATCACTGGGTCGGACGTCAATCTCGTGAAGGCGAAAGTTGGCGCCGTCAGCGTTGGCGCGACGACGACCAACACTCCGCCCACCATCGGCGACCTCGTCGACGAGACGATCTTCAGCGGCGTCGCCTCGCCCGCCGTCGAGTTCGCGGTGGCGGATAACGAGTTGCCCGCCGCGTCCCTCGGCGTGAGCGCGACGTCCAGCAACCCGGCGCTGATCCCCGCCAACGGCTTTGCGCTGGGCGGCAGCGGGACGACGCGCACGCTGTCGATCACGCCCAACGCGAATGTCACGGGGACCGCCATCGTCACCGTGACGGTGGGCGACGGGCTCACCAGCGCCAGCGACACGTTGAACGTCACCGTCCTTCCCGGGCCCAAGCTGTTCCTGGCGCACATGACGCCGCAGGGGAACGCGAGCACCAGCGGCTCGGGCACCTCCACGCTCCTGATGGACGGCGACCGCAAGGCCGCGACCATCCGCTTTTCGTACTCGAACCTCACCGGCCCGATCACGCAGCACCACGTGCACGGCCCCGCGGCCGTGGGACAAAGCGGCGGCATCATCTTCGACTTCGACACCGCCACACCCGAGGCGGACGGGTCGTTCCGGTGGGTATTTGGCGACACCGTCTACACCGCCGAGCAGATCGCGGGGTTCATCGAGCAGGGTCTGACGTACATCAACCTGCACACGTCGGTGTACCCCAACGGCGAGATCCGCGGGCAGTACGGTTTGGCCGCGGGGTCTCAGACGTTCACCAAGCCCCCGCCCCCGCCTGCGCTGCCTTCGGGCCCGCCGACGGCGGAGGACGCGGCGCGGTTCCTCACGCAGGCCACGTTCGGGCCGACGATCGAGGACATCGGGGCGTTGCAGGCGAGCAGCTTCGACGCGTGGTTGAGCACCCAGTTCGCGAGCCAGCCGCCGTCGTCGCCGAACTGGTACACCGCGTACGCGTCGACGACGTATACGCCCTCGTCCGTGTTCAAGTCGGTTTACGACCGATGCACGACGAGCACGGCGACGGCGGATGCGCTGGCCAGCGACCGGGTCACAGAAAGCTGGTGGAAAGCCGCGCTGCGGGGCGACGACCAGCTCCGCCAGCGCGTGGCGTTCGCGTATAGCCAGATCTTGGTCGTCTCGTCCGTCGAGGACACGATCGACGTCGAGCCGGCCGGGCTGGCGAGCTATCACGATATGCTCGCCGACAACGCGTTCGTGAACTTCCGCGTGCTGCTGGAGGACATGACGCTGCACCCCATCATGGGGCAGTACCTGAACATGCGCGGCAACGTGAAGCCGTCGTCGAGCAACAACTTCAAGGCGCCCAACGAGAACTTCGCCCGCGAGATCCTTCAGTTGTTCTCGATCGGCCTGAACCAGCTCCAGCCTGACGGCACGCTGAAGCTCGGGCCCGACGGGCTGCCGATCCCGACGTACAGCCAGGAAGTGGTCGAAGGGTTCTCCCACGTGTTCACGGGATGGCGCGAGGACGCCACGGCGGTCGTGATCCCCACGCTGGACGCGACGGGCGCCGTCGTCGACGTGAGCACGAAATACATCAAGCCGATGCTCGTGAACCCGGCCAACCACTCGACGACCGCCAAGCTCCTGCTCAACAACGCGACGATCCCCTCTACGACCAGCCAAACCGTGGCGACCGCCAACGCCGAGCTGGACGCGGCGCTGGACAACATCTTCAACCACCCCAACGTCGGCCCGTTCATCTGCCGGCAGCTCATCCAGCGGCTGGTGACGAGCAACCCGAGCCCGGCGTACGTCTACCGCGTGGCGCACGTGTTCGACGGCTACCGCGGCAGCGACCCCGACGGCTCACCCAGCGCGCCGCGCGGCGACATGCAGGCGGTGATCCGCGCGGTCCTCCTCGATTACGAGGCGCGCACCGTCGACGTGATCAACAATCCCGGCTTCGGCCACGTCCGCGAGCCCCTCGTGCGCGCCTCGGCCGTCATCCGCGCCTTCCACCCGACGAGCGTCTCCGGCCACTTCAAGATCGGCCGCACGGACAACGAGTTCGAGCAGACGCCCTACCGCGCGATCACCGTGTTCAACTTCTTCGAGCCCGGCTACGTCGAGCCGGGCGAGCTGGCGGCATTCGGGCTGGTGGCGCCGGAGCTGCAGATCACCAACGAGACGACGACGATGAACACGCTGAACTTCCTGTACACGGGCATCGGCGCGGCGTCGAACCCCAACTTCAAGGGCGACGTGAAGCTGGACCTCACGACGGAGCAGAACCTGGCGTCGAGTTCCACCGCGCTGCTCGACCGGCTGAACCTGCTCCTCATGCAGAACCGGATGCCGGCGCCGATGTACACGAGGATCAGGACGTTCATCGACGGCCTGCCCAGCGGGACGGACGCCCAACGGCTGGCCCGCGCGAAGGCGGCGATCCACCTGGTCGCCACGTCGGCGCAGTTCGCAACGCAGAAATGATCCGCGCCACGCGCGCACACGCGCGCCTGCACGCGATCCGCGCCGGCAGGCGTGACCGACAACGGGAAAACGCATCGACGGGGGTGGGTAGTAGTGAGGAATTGATCATGCGACATCGCAAAGCCGCGCAGGACCCCAGCCGCCGCGAGTTCATCTGGCAGTCGGCGTGCGCCGCTGTCGGGGCGACGGCGATGGCGACGACGGTTTGGGACCTGCGCATGATCCAGGCCGCCACCGCCGCCAACCTCGCTGCGGCCACGACCGACGCCGACTACCGCGCGCTCGTGTGCCTCTTCCTCTTCGGCGGGAACGACGCGAACAACATGCTCATCCCCACGAGCAACACGGAGTACACCCAGTACGCCGCCGCGCGCGGCACGCTCGCGCTCCCCAAGGAAATCCTGCTGCCGCTTTCGCCCCTCGTCGGCGACGGCCGAACGTACGGCCTGCACAACGCCTGCCCCGAGCTCCAGGGGCTCTTCAACTCGGGCAAGCTCGGCCTGGTCAGCAACGTCGGGACCCTCGTCGGCCCGATCACCCGCGCGCAGTACATCGCCAAGTCCGCCGCCGTGCCCCCGAGCCTCTTCTCGCACAACGACCAGCAGGTGCAGTGGCAGACTTCCGTGCCCGACCAGATCTCCCGTACCGGCTGGGCCGGTCGCTGCTCGGACATCGTCGATCACCTCAACACCGTTTCGAGCAACGGCGCGAAGGTCTCGATGAACATCTCGCTGGCCGGATCGAACGTGATCGAGGTGGGCAACGTCGTCAGCCCGTACAAGGTTTCCCAGAGCGGCGCGATCTCGCCGAACATCCCGACCAGCGGGACCGGCCCGGCGCAGCTCCAGACGCTCAAGGATCTGATCGCGCTGGAGCACGTCAACCTGATGGAAAAATCGGTCGCCAATACGACCACCAACGCGATCCGCAGCGGCGACACGATCAACACGGCCATCGCGCCCACGCGCGACAGCGGCAACCCCGCGCCGCCGCCGTGGACCTGGTCGACCCCGTTCCCCGCCACGTCGCTCGGCAACCAGCTCAAGATGATCGCGCGCCTGATCGCCGGCCGCGCGGCGCTGGGGCACAAGCGCCAGTTGTTCTTCGCCGCCGCCAGCGGGTACGACCTCCACGGCGATCAGCTCACCCCGCACGCCAACCTGCTCGGCGACCTATCGAGAAGCGTGAAATCGTTCTACGACGCGACCGTGCAGCTCGGCGTGCCCAACGACGTCTGCCTCTTCACCGTCTCCGACTTCGGCCGCACGTTCCCCGTCAACGGCGGCTTCGGCTCCGACCACGGCTGGGGCAACCACCAGATCGTCGTGGGCGGCGGCGTGCAGGGCCAGCGGCTCTACGGCGCGTTCCCGACGCTCGCCGTCAACGGCCCCGACGACACGGGCCTCGGCCGCTGGATCCCGACGACCGCCGTCGACGAATTCTCCGCCACGCTCGCCAAATGGTTCGGGGTCAGTGCAGCGGAGATGCCCACGGTCTTCCCCAACATCAACCGCTTCGCACACTCGGATCTGGGCTTCATGGGCTAGTCTAAAGCCGCTTCCGTCGGTTTCACTCCGCCACATGCCGTGAGCCGGGTTCCGTGCCGCTGCCGTCGCGCCCAGGCCGGTTGGTTGGAGCGTCGGCTGCACGCGCGTCGATCTGGAGCATGGCGTACGCGGCGGCCACGCGAACGTCCGAGTCCGGGTCGTGCCGCAGTTGCTCGAGGATCGCGTAGTCGCCCGCCGTTCCGAATTCCGCGAGGGACATGGCAGCGAAGTACCGCCCGGACGGCGCTACCTCGGCGTCCCGGGCGAGTTCCCGGACGGCGTCGCCGCCTTGGGCGGCGCGGAGCATCGGACGCGCGGGCGAGTCGGCCGGCTCCTTCGCCAGCGCCGCCC
>JBAUGM010000456.1:0-3836 GCA_049679725.1 Tepidisphaeraceae bacterium | reverse complement strand
GCTCAACGCAGGCCGGGCGAGGGGGTAAGAGGTGTTTTCCGCATGCCGCTGGTGATGCTCAAAAGCGACCCCCGCGCCCGGCTCAAGCCGTGCCTGCGCTGCGGCTACAGCCTCAAAAACATCACGGATTCCCGAAATTGCCCGGAGTGCGGGCTGGCCATCTGGATCTCGCTCAGCGGCAACGACGACCTGGAGATGAGCAGCCCGGAATGGCTGCGGCGGCTGGCGACGGGCACCGCCTTGCTTGCCTGCGCGAACGTGGCGCTGATCGCGGGGGTCGCGCTGCTTCACCTGGCGCGGATGTTCCCGTACGCCTTCGCCCACGTGTCCGGGTTGGAGGCGCTGCCCTGGCTTCTTGCGGCCTACTTGACCATCAGCGGCGGCGGCCTGTTTCTGCTGGGCGCACATGAGGCTCGTTATCCCGAGCGCGTGCGGGGTCTGCGTCGCGCGGCGATCGTCATGGGCGGCGTCGCGGTCGGATTCGCCGCGTGGGTGGTCGTGTGGCGGTTGACGCGGAACACCGTGCCGCCGCGTTTTCTTTTGATCATCGTCACGTTCGGCCAGGCGTTCGTCGGGTGGTCGTATCTGGCCGTGCTTGCGCGGCGCATCCCAAGTCGCCGGGCCGAGCGCCTGTTGCGCGGGCTGGCACTGACGGTCGGGATCGCCGCGGCCGCGATGATCCTGAACGGCTCGTTCTGGTTCGCCCTGGCGCTGTTCGACCCGTGGTCGCGGCTGGTCATCGCGTGGACGCTCTTCCTGCTCCTCTACCCGCCGGCGGCGCTGTGGATGCTGATCCACCTGGCGATCGCGCTTCGCCGCGCGGCGCGGGCGGCGGAGAAGAATTGGGGAGCGGAGTCGGCGTGATCAGAGCTCGCGCAACGCCAGCCTTCGAAGGTCAACGCGACCCCGCGCGTTCATCGCGAGCACCCGTACCGTCGCGCGCCCGGTGGGCGTTGCGCCAGTTACGGTCGCGCCGTCCATCGTGAAATGCTCTTCCCACGTCTGCACGCGCGGGTTGAACAGCGGCTCCGTGAAGTCCGTGGCCGGATCGATGCCGGAGAGGTTGGGACCCTTGTGCAAGTTGCAGTGATGACAGGAGAGCGCGAGATTCGATTCCGCGGTTTGCCCGCCGTGCTGACGCGCAACGATGTGTTCGATGTGGAAGCGGAAGAACGAATCGTCATCCTGGTGAATGCCGCAGTACTCGCACCGTTCACCGGCGCGGGTTCGAACCAACTCGCGGAGGGCTGCGGGAACCACCATGCTGGACCGCGTGTCAGACGCCCGTCTGAGACGCGAGCACCGCGCGCGCCTTCGCCTGCAACACCCCGACCACGGTTGAGGCCGCGACGAGCGCTTCGTACTCGCCGCGCTCGTCGTCGGTTAACTCTCCGTCGTTGGCCCGTTCCGCCAACTCATCGATGCGTTGCTGTACTTCCGCATCGGCCCGCAAACCGATCAGACGGCGTGCGGCATCCGGCCCCAGCGCGTGGCCAACCGGGTCAAGCAAGCGATCGAGCATGTGAGCGATCGGTGGCATGGGGTCAGTGTATCACAGCGCGGGCCCGACGGAGTCGCGATCTTCGCGCAAAGGGGCATTACGACGGGCCATTGCCGAGGATCGGCAGCTGCACCTTCACGCTGCTGTCGCGGCCATCATCCAAACCGGGCGCGGCGCCGATGAATTCCTTGTCGATGCGGCGGACGTTGCGCATCGGCGGCGCTGCGAGCGGGCGCAGGTCGGGTGAATCCGCGCCGTCGTGGCGGCGCAGGACGTTGTAGTACTGGTCACGCTGGGCGGGCACCCAGCCGGCGTCGCGGATGAGGCGGCAGATCTCGCGGGCCTCGAGGCGGTACGTCGTGCCGGCGGCGCTGACGACGTTCTCCTCCATCATCACGCTGCCCATGTCGTTGGCGCCGAAGAACAATGCGAGCTGCCCCACCTTCGGGCCCATCGTCACCCACGAGCTCTGCAGCGACGGGATGTTGTCGAAGTACAGCCGCGCGATCGCGAGCATGCGGAGGTACTCGTCGGCGCCGGCCATGCGGACCACGCGGCCGCGGAGGATGTCGTCGTTCGTGCTGTCGTCGAAGGGGCCGTGGACGTCGGGATCCCATTCCTGCGCGCGTCCGAGCGGGGTGTTCTCTCGCTGAAACGGCCAATGAATAAACGCCGTGTAATGGCCAGTACGTTCGATACCAAGCGGAGCGAAGTAAGATTTGGCGAATACGCCCGGCCATCGTTCAAGCACCTGGTCAAGCGTCGCAATAGCCTCGATGCCACGGCCTGGAACAATTGCTGTCGCGTCGTCGAAGGCTAGCGCCTGGGCGTGCGTATAGTCCTGCATGTCCCGCAGCGCCGCCATGTGCTCGATGCGCTCACGGACGAACTCGATGTGCCCGATCAGCATCGTGCACGACGTGTTCAGCCCCTCCTCGTGCGCGACGCGCATCACGCGGAGCCAGTCGTCGCCGGAGCACTTCCCGATCCCGATCCTTCGCCGCACGCGCGGCGCGAAGATCTCCCCGCCGCCGCCGGGGATCGTGTCCAAGCCCGCCTTGTGCAGGCGGCGGATGATCTCGCGGACGTCCATGCCGAAAAACCGCTCGAACTCGACGAACTCCGGCGGGCTGAAGGCGTGGATGTGGACGGTCGGGAAGTTCTGCTTGATGTATCGCAGCAGCCCCTCGTACCACTCCAGCGGCAGCCGGTCGTTCATCCCGCCCTGCATGAGGATCTGCGTGCCGTTGATGCTCACCAGCTCGCGGATCTTCTCGCCGATGGTGTCGTAGCTCAGCGTGTAGCTGTCGGCGTCCTCATGATCGCGGCGGAAGGCGCAGAACGTGCACTTGGCGGTGCAGACGTTCGTGTAATTGATGTTCCGGTCGATGACGTACGTGCGCTCATCCCGCGGATGCATCCGCTGAGTCACGGCGTGGGCCCATTGGCCGAGGTCGTGCAGCGAGGCCTGGTGGTAGATCTCCAGCGCCTGCGCATCGGTGAGGCGGGATGTGCCGGCGATGACGGGATCGATGTCGAACGAGAGCGTACGCATGGGCGGAAGAGTGTAGGGGCTTTGCGGTGATCGAGGAAGCAAATGGGACTTTCAACGCGGGCGAAACTCGCGAGCAATCAGGCTAATCGGCACGACGAACGTGCTCATGGAGCCACGCCGCCAACTGCTCCTCGGTGAGCGTACCGGCGGCGAGGTCGAGAAAAATCGGGTACATCTCCACGTCTGTCGCGTCGATCGAAATCCCGTTCAATTCGAGGAATGTTTCACACACCACCGCGGCGGTACGCTTGTTGCCGTCGATAAACGGGTGATTGCGCGCGATCCCGAATGCGTACGACGCCGCCAGCTCAGCCAACGCGGGGGTCGGTTCGTTGTAGGCGAACAGGTGGCGCGGCCGCGAAAGAGCGGATTGCAGCAGCCCCGGATCACGCACCCCATCAAGGCCGCCGTGCTCGGCAAGTTGTCGTTTGTGGATCGCCAGCGCAAGCGCCTCGCCGATCCAGACTGGATCGTCCATTGCTCACTCCGCCAGCTTTCGCAGCAGGTTTCTCCTCCGCCGCATGACCCCCTCGGCCACATCCAGTTGCTGATCGAATTCCTCGTTGAAGGCGGTCAGTTCCACGCCGTTGGGCGTTTCCAGCACGTGGAGGGTGTCGCCCTTCTTCAGCCGGAGGCGCTCCAGCAGCTCGCGCGGCAGGATGATGCCCGTCGAATTCCCCACCGTCGTCAGCTTGACCGTCATCGCCATAATGAAACTCCCGTTATAACCGATATTACATCGGTTATAACGGGAGTCAAGGTTTAGCCCGCGAGCTTGCT
>JBAUGM010000455.1:0-3877 GCA_049679725.1 Tepidisphaeraceae bacterium | reverse complement strand
GAGTGGCTCGGGTCGATCTTCGGCGTGGTTCGGCTCAGCGTGGCGATCTTGTCCGCTTACCAATCGGTGGTTCAGCGGAAGCCGGCGCTATCCGCCGCCTAACGAAATCGAGTTTCACCACGGGCTGCTAGGGGCGGGCACCGAAGCGGAACAGAGAGCCGCTGTCGATGCGGCTGCCGAGAAGGGCTTAGAGTCGCTTCGATGAGTCGCCCGGCCGCGCGCCGAGCACAAAAAGCGACGGGGGACGGGAGCTATTCAACTCCCGTCCCGCAACGCTTACTTGCCTTGGACGTCACAGCGCCACCGTCACCGTCTTCACCTCCAGGTAATTCCGCAGCCCGTACTCGCCCAGTTCCCGGCCGATGCCGCTCATCTTGAATCCGCCGAACGGCGCGGCGGCGTCGAAGACGTCGAAGCAGTTCACCCACACCGTCCCCGCCTTCAACTCCGCCGCAACACGATGCGCCTTCTTCACGTCGCGCGTCCAGACGGCCGCGGCCAGGCCGTACATCGTACGGTTGCCGCGCTCGATCACCTCGTCCACGTCCTTGAACGGGATGATCGACATCACCGGGCCGAAGATCTCCTCCTGCGCGATCCGGTGCTCGTCCTTCACCTCGGCGAAGACCGTCGGCTCGATGAAGTAGCCGAGTTTCCCGACGCGCCCGCCGCCGGTGAGCATCTTCGCGCCGCTCTTCTTGCCGGACTCGATGTAGCCCATGACGCGGTCGTACTGCTCCTGGCTGACCTGCGGGCCCTGCGTAGTCTCGGGGTCGAACGGGTCGCCGACCTTCGTCTTCTTCACTTTCTTGACGATTCTTTCCACGAACTGATCGTGCATCTTCTGCTCGACGAACAACCGCGAACCGGCGCAGCAGCACTGGCCCTGGTTGAAGAACAGGGCGAAGTGCGACCCCTCGACGGCTTGATCCAGATCGGCGTCGGAGAAGACGATGTTCGGGCTCTTGCCGCCCAGTTCCAGCGTCACGCGCTTCAGGTTCGACCGCGCAGCCGCGGCCATAATGAGCTTGCCGACTTCGGTCGAGCCGGTGAACGCGACTTTGTCGATGTCGTTGTGCTCCGCAATGGCGGCGCCGGCCGTCTCACCGAAACCGGGGATGATGTTGATCACGCCCTCGGGAATGCCAGCCTCCATCGCCAGCTCGCCGACGCGCAGCGCGCTCAGCGGCGTCTGCTCCGCCGGCTTCAGCACGCTCACGCATCCCGTCGCCAGGCACGGCCCCCACTTCCACGCCTGCATCAACAGCGGAAAATTCCACGGGATGATCTGCCCCGCCACGCCGACGGGTTCATGCCGCGTGTAGCAGTGGAACGGGCCGTTGATCGGGATCGTTTTCCCCTCGATCTTGTCCGCCCAGCCCCCGTAGTAGCGGTAGCAGTCGATGACCAGCGGCAGGTCCGCGTTCATCGCGTCGCTGATCGGTTTGCCGTTGTCGAGCGACTCGAGCTTGGCCAGTTCCTCCTTGTTCTCCTCGATCAGGTCCGCGAGTTTCAGCAGGATCCGCCCGCGCTCGCGCGCGCTCATCTTTTTCCACGCCCCCTTCTCGAACGCCCTACGTGCAGCTTTGACTGCCTTATCGACGTCCGCCTTCTCCCCCTCGGCGACGCGCGCGATGACGTCGCCCGTGGCCGGGTTGATCGTCTCGAACGTTCGGCCGCTGACCGAATCGACCCACTTGCCGTCGATCAGCATCTTCGTCTGCCGAACTTTCACGGGGAGCTTCTTGGCCGTGCGGCCGGGAGCGGTGACGGTGGTCATGATCGCCTCCTGCGGGGTTGGGGGTGAGGATGGGTTTGGACACCCATTTTAGCCAGAGAATCTGCCACACCCCAATGGGAATCCTGCCGACGCCTGCCGACGAGTTTGCCGCTGTTTCAAGTGGTCGCGCTCTTGGCCGTTCGCTATGATCTGCATATGCGTGCGGTCGTCACGGTCAATCCTAACGTCCTCGGCGGCACCCCCGTCTTCGCGGGTACGCGGGTACCGGTCGAGTCGCTATTCGACTACCTCAAGCGTGGCCGAACAATCGACTACTTCCTCGAGCAGTTTCCAACGGTGAAACGCGATCAGGTCGAGCAACTGCTCGATGACGCCAAAGCTCACGCGTTGCCGCAACCCGTTCCGGCATGAAGCTGCTGATCAACCTCCCGATCGCGGTTGTCATCCTGCACTCCGTGTCGAACGACATCGACGACCTGCGACCGCTCATCCCCGCGCTGCTCCAAACGTTGATCGCGCTGCCGCCAAAGACGATTTCGCGCGTGCCCTGAACTTCCGAAGACTTCCGATTTCGGCCGAACGCGGTTGGAGGATGCGTGGAGTGGAGCGTCCCCCGCCTTGTCAGTTCTTCGTCGCTGGCTCCGTCACGTCCTGACCGTTGCGCTCCGCCAGCTTCGCCTCGACCCGGTCGAGCTTGCGGTGGAGCTGCATCACCTCGTACTGGGCCTTGAGGTTCACCTGGTAGTCGAGGTCGGCGCGGATGCGGTCGCGCTCGCCTTCCTGGTTGGTCGAGATGAGCACGAACAGCGAGATGAACAGCGCCTCCACCGTGATGATGAACCCGAGCAGGCCGAACGGCGCGGGATCGAAGGCGTTCTTGCCGCGCGCCAGGTTCACGATCATCCACGCGCCGAAGAAGATCAGGTTGAGGAGGACGAACGATTGGCTGGCGCTGAGCGACGCGATCTTGGCCGAGATGCGGCCCCAGCGCGTCTGCTGTTCGTCGATCGCCTGGTTGGCGTTGCGGACGCCGCGGAGTTTTTCGTTCGTCTCGCGCTGGCGCTGGCCGAGGATCGTCATCATGTGGATGGCGGCCGAGGGGTGCTGGCGGAGGAACGCGTGGAACTGCTCGCGCGTGAGGCACAGGAGGGTGGTGTCGGTGTCGGCACGGATCGTCGCGGTGCGCGGGCCGCCGTCGAGGAGGGAGATCTCGCCGAAGAAGTGGCCGGGGCCGAGGCGGGCGAGGGTGACTTCCTTGCCGGCCTCGTCAGGGGCGCTGACGGTGACGGCGCCGACCTGGACGATGTAGAACTCGGTCCCGTTCTCCCCGATCCAGAAGACGGGGGCCTGGGACTGGTACTGGCGGGTCTTCAGGAGCCCGCCGAGGTCCGCCCGCTCGTCGGGGCTGAGCCCGGCGAACAGGGGAATCTTGCTCAACACCTCATCGCCCATCGCACATCTTCTCCAGAATCGTGGTGGTCCATGCCCCGCAAAGCGCAATTAGACGGGCGAAACACCCCATCGTCCACCGGCGTACGTATAATGCCGGCCAGGTTGCGGCAGTCGCGGCGATCGCGTCCCGGTAGACGTCTTATCGGGATGAGGAAAGTCCGAACTGCACAGGACACGGTGCTTGCTAACGGCAAGGCGGCGCAAGCCGACGGAAAGTGCAACAGAAAGATACCGCCCGTGAGGAGGTGACGGAGTTGGGAGTGACGGGGTGATGGAGTGAATGCACGAGCATAACTCCCCACTCCGTCACTCCCCACCCCGTCACCTCTTCACGGGTAAGGGTGAAATGGTGCGGTAAGAGCGCACCGCGCTCGTGGTGACACGGGCGGCATGGCAAACCCCACCGGCAGCAAGATCAAATATGCGGACAGGCGTGGTTCCGCGCCGAAACGCCCCGCCCTGAGATTCGTCGAAGGGCGGGGAACCATCCGCGGGTAGATCGCTTGAGGCGCGCAGCAATGCGCGTCCCAGAGAAATGGTCGCCTGCCCTGAGCAAGCGCAGCGCGTCGAAGGGTCACCTGTAGAAGGAACCCGTTCGACTCGCTCCGCTCGCTCAGGGTAAACAGAATTCGGCTTACGGACGGCCGCAACCGCAAAACGATCGGCGGCGACTCCGAAAGGAGT
>JBAUGM010000454.1:0-6712 GCA_049679725.1 Tepidisphaeraceae bacterium | reverse complement strand
CATCGGGTCGGGACCGAGGCGTCGAGACGAAGCAGTATTGACTGAAATACGAGCGAGTCTCGGCAACGAAGGGCCCGGCCCGAGGACGCAAGCAGCGACCGCGCGAGTTCCGCCACGGGCTGCTAGGCGTGATCCCCGCCGAAAGGAAGCGGCTGAAGGACCCCGTGCCGCTCCCCCTCGACCTGTTGTTGAAGGTCGCCAGCTATGTCCGGCTGCTCCGGTGGGAACGAGCGGCGCAGATCAACGACATGCCCGGTTTGCCGGCCGCGCAAACCGTGCTTGATGACTTTGCGACGGTGCCGTCCGGCGGCGAATATCGCTTGGACGCCAAAGTCCTCGCGGGGGACATGTTCGGCGCCTGGTTCCGCCGCATGAGCTGGGACAGCCCGGTGCCGGCGGCCGACGTCGTGCTCCGGGGAAACGACCCCGAGGCCGTACTCGACGAACTGGCTCAGTTGCTGTGGAACTTCCGGGAGCTGGCGAACAAGGAGAACTAACCGATGGCTTCAAGAACCCCGAGCGAAGGCCGCGCTTACCTGCGGCGGAGCACCGGCAAGCAGGAATCGAGCATGTACGCCCAGCTCGAGTGGGCCGTCGCCGAGGCGCCGCGCCACGGCGTGCGGCTGGACGCCACGCGGGCTGACCTCGACCACATGCTGGCCCACCATCTCTCGCACTACAAGCACGTGTACCTCGACGACGGCATCACCGGCGCCGACTTAACCCGCCCGGGCTTCACCGCGTTCCGGCGTGACGCCACGCGCGACAAGGCGGTCTCCCACCTGTTCGTCCACATGTGCGACCGCTTCGCCCGCCCGGAGCTGGCGACGGAGGCGACGAAGATGGAGCAGGACCTGCTGTACGCCGGCCTCACCATCGTCTTCTCCAACCGCGTGTCCGAGCCGCGCCGCCGGGGCGAGAATTACTTCGGCCAGGACATGCAGATCATGTTCAGCTACATGGAGAGCGGCGAGTACCTCAACAAGCTGGCCGTCCGCGTGCTCCAGACCCAGGCGAACCTCGCCAAGAATGGCCGCTGGACGGGCGGCCAGCCGCCGTACGGGTTCGCCCGCTTCCGCGTGATGAACGACGGGACCGAGGTCGAGATGAACCGCGGAACCTCGATCCGCCAGCCCGGCTCGCACACGGTCATCCGGCCGAAGGACGCCGACAAGATCCGGACGTGGGCCATGGCGCTGCACTGGTGCGCGGACAAGGGCTGGGGCTGCAAGCGGATCGCGTCGGAGCTGAACGAGTTAGGCATCCCGAGCCCCGACGCGGGGCGCACACGGACCGAGAACGGCCGACGGCACAAAGTAAGCGGCCTCTGGACACCTAGCGCGGTTCGCGCGCTGCTTCGGAACCACGCGATCATTGGCTACCAGCGCTACGGCGTGCAGGCCGAAGGGCATCACCGCCGGCTGGGCGCCGAGGGCCCGCGGCTGTTGGACGACGCGGACCAGCGGGATGGGAAGCCGAAGGTCGTGGAAAACCCCGCCGAACTGGTCATCCGCAGCCCGCTGCCGAAGTTCGAACCGGTGGTGAAGGCGACCGTGTTCGACGCCGCGCAGGCCGTGCTCGATCGGCGCGGCCAGCGCCAGCGGGGGATCGCCAAGACGCGCGACGCCGGACGATATCCGCTGTCCACGCGGGTGTACGACATGACGTGCGGCCACCCGATGTGGGCCCGGACCTCGGGCGAGCGGCGGCTGTACACCTGCGGGAAGTACATCCAGAGTTCGGGCAAGCGGTGTGAGCACAACCAGGCGGACGCGGAGGCGACCTTGTCGTTCGTCCTGCAGACGCTGCGGCAGAAGGTCGTGCTCGCCGGCGGCCGTGAGGCGCTGCGACACAAGCTCGAGCAGGTTGCGCGGGCTGCCGAAGAGGGCCGCGGCAGCGCCGACGAGTCGAAGGCCGAGCTCCGCGCGGCCGAGGGCCGCCTCCGCGAGCTAGAGCGCGATGAGAAGTTGCTCGCGGACAACTTGGGGCGTGCCGAGGACGAGGCCGAGTTCGCGGCGCTGCGGCCAAGGTTTCATGCCAAGCGTCTAGAAATCGAACGGGCGCGTCGCCACGTCGTGGAGCTGAAGGGACGGCCCGAGGCAGGTGCGGCGGGACAGACCGGCATCGACCAGGAGATCGCGAAGGCGCTGGCACTGTTTGATGACATTGAGAGGCTGGCGGCAGAACCTCAGTCACGGGCGGAGGTGCGACCCATGCTAAAGCGGCTGAACCTGAACCTCTTCCTGAACTTCACCGAGGGCCGCAAGGGCATGCGCGCCGTACGCGTGCTGACGGGCGGGGTGATGACGATGGGCGATGCGCCGCTGCCCGTCCGCCCGTACGGAGACGATGAAGATGATGGGGGTGGAAACCACCTCCGGACGGGCGGTGGCATCGCGGGCGAGTCGTCCGCGGCAAACGACCATAACGAAACGTCCTCGAGCGCTATCGGACAGCAAGAGGACGTTTCGTTATGTAAGGTACGTCGGGGCGACAGGATTCGAACCTGCGACCTCTTGACCCCCAGTCAAGCGCGCTAACCAAACTGCGCCACGCCCCGGAAGATCAGCCTCGTCAGGATAGACCACGGGCTGCTGAAGTCAACCGATCGGGGTCGCGACCCGGCGGGCGGTTGGCGGCGGTTGAAAGGCACCGGGCTGCTGCTATCGTACGCCACCTTACTCGAACCACGAGGCGGCGGAGGCGCATGAAAGTGTTGTTGATCGGCGGCGGCGGGCGGGAGCACGCGTTGGCGTGGAAGTTGGCGGAATCCCCGCGCGTGACGGCGCTGTACGCCATGCCGGGCAATCCCGGCATCGCCGAGGTCGCGGACCTTGTGCCCGGCGACCCGATGCACTTCCCGACGGTCGAGAAGTTCGTGCGGCAGAACAGCATCGGGCTCGTCGTCGTCGGACCGGAAGATCCGCTGGTGGCGGGGCTTGCCGATGCGCTGAAGGATTCCGGCGCGAAGGTCTTCGGCCCGTCGAAGGAAGCGGCGCGCATCGAGGGCGACAAGTGGTTCGCCAAGGAGCTCATGCGGCAGCAGGCCGTGCCCACCGCCGAGGCGCGGTCGTTCACCGACGCGAGCGCGGCCGAGGAGTTCGTCCGCACGCGCAACGTCCCCTGTGTCATCAAGGCCGCGGGGCTCGCCAAGGGGAAGGGCGTCACGATCTGCTACCGCACGAGCGACGCGATCGAGACGATCAACTCGGTCATGCGCGACAAAACGTTCGGCGCCGCGGGTGATCGGATCGTCATCGAAGAAAAACTCTCCGGCCCCGAGTGCTCCATCCTCGCGTTCGTCGACCGCAAGAACATCTACGTGATGGAGTCGGCCCAGGATCACAAGCCCGTCGACGACGGCGACACGGGCCCGATGACGGGCGGGATGGGCGCGTACTCGCCGACGCCCGTCGTGACGCAGGCGATGCTCCGCTCGATCGAGCGCGACATCCTCGTGCCGGTCGTCGACGGGCTCACGCGCGACGGCATCGAGTACAGGGGCGTCTTGTACGCCGGCCTCATGCTCACGACGAACGGGCCGAAGGTGATCGAGTTCAACTGCCGCTTCGGCGACCCGGAAACCCAGCCGCAGATGATGCGGCTCAAGAGCGACCTGGCGGAGGTGCTGCTGGCCGTCGCGGAGGGGCGGCTCGACCAGGTCGAGCTGAAGTGGGACGAGCGGCCCGCGATCGGGGTGGTCGCGACGAGCAAGGGTTATCCCGGCAAGTACCCGACCGGGTTGCCCATCACCGGCATCGAAGAGGCCGCGTCGATGCGGGATGTGAAGGTCTTCCACAGCGGCACGAAGCGCGTCGACGGCCAGCTCGTGACCGATGGCGGTCGCGTACTGGCGGTAACGGCGCTGGGCGACACGATCGCCGATGCGCAGAAGCGCGCGTACCAGGCGATGGCGAAGATTCACTTCGACGGGATGCACTACCGCAGGGACATCGGGCATCAGGCGATCAAACTGGTTCGGTGAGGCTCAAGGCAGCAGATCGGCAACCGAGATGATCGCGGAGGGTGCGGCGAGCGGCGCCAACTCCCCGCTTGCCGAGATGGCCGTGACCGACGCATATCGATGCCCGTACATCGACGAGGGGTTGGCGATCGGCCCACGGTGCAGTTCCAGGGTGCGGTCGATCAGATTGACGATCCAGTAGTCCGCGATCCCCGCCGAGGCGTAGAGCGACGCTTTCTGCTTGCGGTCGAACGACAACGTTGTGTCGCTGATTTCCACCACGAGCAGGGCCCGATCGGGGTGATCCGTGCCGACGTAGTCGCGCGGCTCGCCAGCGACGACGGATACGTCGGGCTCGGGCTCGGAATACGTACCGATGCGAATTGGCAACTGCTCGCGCACCCAAACCCCGCTCCCGAACGCGGCGCGGAGTGCCGACGATGTCAGACCCACAGCGACCGCGTGGACGTCCTTCTGCGTCGCCATCCGCACGATCTCCCCGTCGATTAACTGCACGCGCTCGCCTTCGAACACGCCCATGTCGCCCACGCGATTGTATTCCTGGCGAGTCCACCGGCGGCCAATGGGTTCAGCAATGCTCATGGCAACGACCTCTCCATACGGTATAGCTTATCAGAATACATGGCATTGGAATCCATCCGTTCTTTCGACGACCCGCGCGTCGCGCTCTACCGCAACTTGAAAGACCGCGAACTCGAGCGCCGCGGGCACCACTTCATCGCCGAGGGCGAGCACCTCACGCGCCGCCTCCTCGCCAGCGATTTTCCGGTCGATTCGGTCATGCTCGCCGAGCGGCGCGTGGCGGAGATGGCGCCGGTCGTGCCGGAACACGTGCCAATCTACGTCGTCTCGCAGGAGCTCATGAACAGCATCCTCGGCCTGAAGTTTCACTCCGGCGTGCTCGCGTGCGGGCGACGCAAGGAGCGGCAGACGCTCGACCAGGTCGTCCCGCGCGACAAGGCGCATCTGACGCTCGTCATCTGCCCGGAGATCGCCAACGCCGAGAACATCGGCACGATGATCCGCATCGCCGCGGGGTTCGGGGCGGACGCGCTGGTTCTCGGCGAGCGCTGCCACGACCCGTTCTGGCGGCAATCGGTTCGCGTATCGATGGGGACGATCTTCCGCCTCCCGATCCTCCAGACCGACGACCTGCAACGCGATCTGCGCCGACTGCGCGAGGAGTGGGGCGTGGAGCTGATCGCGACCGTGCTCGACGCGTCGGCCGAGCCGCTCGCGACCGCGAAGCGCGGCGCGAAGGTCGGGATCTTGTTCGGAAGTGAAGCGCAAGGGTTGGGTTCGGAGTGGGTCGACGCGTGCGACCGCCGCGTGACGATCCCCATGAAGCACGGCACCGATTCGCTCAACGTCGCGGTGTCGGCGGGGATCTTCTTGTATCACTTCACGTCCTGCTGATCACGGATTGCGGGAGGGCGAGGCTCCTGCCGAGCCGGAGTTGTTTTACAGTTGAAGAGACACACACAGCGGGAGCGAAGACGGCTCGGGCGGAGCCTCGCCCTCCCGATCGTGCCGAGCGTCGTCAGGTGCTACACCTTCACGTCGATGTGCGCGGGTCCTTCACTTTCATCGCTGCCCGACGGCGGAGCCGTGGGCTTTTTGGGCGGGTGCTTCGGCTTCTTGTGCTGCGGGTGCTGGGGGTCCTCGTCGTGGACGGGCGTGAGCGCGTCGCTGCTCTCGACCTGGTGCTCGAACTGGTCGCTGCTGGTCGCGCTGTCCTTGGCGCGGTTCTGCGCCCGCTGCACGTGGCTGTCCTTCTCCGCGGCCTGGGCGCGCTGCACCGTCGTGCTCTGGAGGATCGATCCGATGAATGGGTTGATCTGCGTCATGGCGGTGCACAGCCCCATCACAATTATCGACCGTTTCGGCGACCGGATTGAACTTCCTCCGCAAACAGTTAACACCTCCATTCCGTGAAAATGCCCGGGCGGCGAGGCCCGGGCATCTTCGAATCTTCAGGTTGTCAATGAGCCACGCACGCGGGCGTTACTCGGCCGTCGGCACGTTCGCGGTCTTGGGGAGCATGCTCGGCGGGACGATCTCGGCGGCGACCGTGCGGTACAAGTCGCCCTCGGCGACCTCCTCGACATCGCTCGGCACGACCACCCGCATGCTCATCTGCGGCTCGCTCGTGACCTCGCCCTTGATGCCGACCAGCTTCCCGAGCATCGCGCCGTACTTGCCGGTATCGTTCGTGCGGACGTACACGACCGTCCGCTGCGTCTTCGGGTCGGTCAGCCGATAGAGCATCGCCTTGCCGTTCTGAAGGCTCGAGGTCTGCAGCATGCCGACGGCGGCGAACGACTTCACCTCGGTCCGCTTGATCTGCTCCTCGAGCTCTTCCTTCTCGGCCCGCAGGGCCATCTGGCGCTGGGCGCTTTCATCCTGGATCTTCTTCATCGCCAGGAACTGTTCCTTCGCCTCGGTGCGGATGCCGAGCATCTTTACGCGGACGTCGGCGATGCGCTTCATCGACTCGGGCAGCTCGCTGCCCGCGATCAGCTTCTGGTACGAGGCGAGCAGCTCGGCGATCGGCTGGTCCTCGATTCTTTTCTCGCTGATCGCGACGAACTCGGCCTCGAGCTTGTCGAACTCCGCGTCGGCGGTGAGCGTTCCGGGCTGGGTCGTCGGACCCTGCGCGACGTCGCCCGTGGTCGACGGCGCGGTCGTCGGGCCGCCCGCGAGTTCCGTGTTCGTCGGCGTCTCACC
>JBAUGM010000453.1:0-2423 GCA_049679725.1 Tepidisphaeraceae bacterium | reverse complement strand
GCGAGGATGACGGTCGTGTCCGGCAGGGTCAGGCGGTTACCACCGGCGTCCGCAAAATGGTCGGCCAGAAACGCCTCGATGCGCGCGTCGGCGGCGCATCGGTGGGTGCGCAGCCGGCGCTGCTGTTCGCGGAAGCTGCGCAGGAGAGGCCCGGCGATCTGCTCCAGCTCCGCGTGGTCGTCCTGATCGTTCGTCGCAAGCAGGCCGTGGGCGCGGAGGAGAAGATCCACCTGGTGCCTGCGCCGCTCCGGCGCAATGGAGCCGCCGATGCCGAGCCGTTGCTGATGTTCCGCGCGAGAAAGTGTTCGCATTGCCCTGTGTCCGAATGTCGATGCAAAATCCGATCCAGATCGTCCAGTCTAGGCCAATCCGCGCAAAATGTGCATAGTGTGATCCATGCGAACAACGGCAGAGGGAAAGTGGGCGGTGCGCGCGTTGTTCGTCTCCATCGTCGCGTTGTTTCTCGCCTTTCCAACCCTCGCGTCCGCGGCGGACGCCATCGGCCACCATCAGGCGGAGCGCGTCTCCCCGAGCCTCAAGGAGATGGACGGTTGGGGCGAGCACGCGCGCGTCGCCAAGATGATGCTCGTCCTCGTCCAGGTCGCGGTCATCCTTGCCGCGGCGAAACTGCTTGGATGGCTCGCGGAGCTGGTGAAAGTCCCCGGCGTCATCGGCGAGCTGATGGCGGGCGTCATCATCGGGCCGTACGTGCTCGGGCACATGATCCAGATCCCGCTCGCCGGGCATTGGGCGCCGCTCTTCCCCGCACCGATCGCCGGCGAGTGGCCGGTCAACGACGTGGTCTGGTCGATGGCGCAGTTCGCCAGCATCGTCCTGCTCTTCATCACCGGCCTGCACACCGACCTTCAGCAGTTCCTGAAGTACGTCGGCCCCGCGACACTGGTCGCCATCGTCGGGCTGATCGCGCCGTTCGGCCTGGGTTTCGCCACTGTCTATTACGTCCCTGCCTTCAACGCGATGGCCGCGAGCGGGCCGACCGAGGGAGCACTGATCCCCGCGCTGTTCGTCGGCGCGATCCTCGCGGCCACGAGCATCGGCATCACCGCGCGCGTGCTCGGGGACATCGGCAAGCTCGATACGCCCGAGGGCGTCACGATCCTCGGCGCCGCCGTGCTCGACGATGTGCTCGGCATCATCGCGCTGGCGATCGTCGGCGGCATCGCGTCAGCCGGGTCGGTCTCGGCGGGGACGATCGGGGGCATCGCGGGGAAGGCGTTCGGCTTCTGGATCGGGCTCACCGGCGTCGTCCTCCTGCTCTCCAAGCCGATCGAGCGCTGCCTGACGGGCATCAAGTACAGCGGCGCGCTCGTCGGACTGGGCCTGGCGCTCGCGTTCCTCTGCTCCGCCGCGGCGGAGGGGTTTGGGCTGGCGTTCATCATCGGTGCGTACTCCGTCGGGCTGGGGCTGTCGCGCACCGACATGGCGCACAAACTGATGGAAAAGCTCGAGCCGGTCGGCGATTTTCTCGTGCCGATCTTCTTCGCGGCCCTCGGCATGCTGGTGAACGTGCAGGCCATGTTCGCGAGTTGGGACGTGGTGATCTTCGGACTGGTCATCACGGCCGTCGCGATCCTCGGCAAGCTGGTGGGATGCGGCGCTGCGGCGCTGCCGACCGGCTTCAACTCGCGCGGCGCGTACCGCATCGGCCTGGGCATGCTCCCGCGCGGCGAGGTCGCGCTGATCGTCGCGGGCATCGGGCTCTCTCGCCACCTCGTCGGCGAAGTGGTCTTCGGCGTGTCGATCATGATGACGCTCATCACGACGATCGTCGCGCCGATTCTGCTCGTCCCCGCGTTCAAGCGCGGCGGGAGCGGGCTGCGGACGCCGCATGCGAAGAAGCCCGGCATCCCGTCGACCTCGCTCACGCCGGGGCTAGAGGTGCGCGTGCCCCCCGTTCTCTGCGACCTGTTCGTCCACCGACTCCTCGCGACGGCTGAGGCGGCGGGCTGGAAGCCGGTGTACGAAGACTCCGGCGACGACGTGTACCTCCTCCGCCATCAGGCCGATGCGGCGCAGATCACCGTCAAGGATGACGTCCTCCACGTGGACGCGAGCGACACGCGCCAGCCGGAGTTCTTCGCGTTCATCACGCGCGTGCGCGACGAGATCATGAATGAGATCCAGGGGATTGCGGTGAGCACGTCGCGCGCGGACACGACCCCGGAGGCGAAGATCGGCAGCTAGTCTAGTCTAAATGGCCGGTCCTGATTCTCGAACACCACGCGAGGTTGTCATCCTGAGGTACTCCGAAGGATCTCTGGCATCCGAGGGCGGGAGATCCTTCGGAGTACCTCAGGATGCAATACTGTCCGATACAGGTCTACTTTTGCAATCGTTTTGTTGGCGAGATGGCCAGGGGAGGAGTGGAAGCGGAAGAGGTGGGCTGGAGGAATGGAAGCATG